>CAZEZE010000349.1:0-3339 GCA_964516445.1 uncultured Chitinophaga sp.
ATAGTTTTTGAGTTAGTAAAGATCAAATTTACCGTTTTTAGGCTGGAGGGATGGAGGAATGTACAAAAATAAAAGATAATTTGTGTAAAATGAATCATTTAATTATTGAAAAACAATAAGTTAGTTTATCTATCCAGTTACAATTGAAAGCAGAACAGTTGACCCGGTCTGCACTGGTTGAGCAGATAATCCTTCTATCGATTGACCGGCGCCCCCGGTTTTGGGTCAAGGATTCTGCCCTGTTTTCCTAATCACTCTCATCCGGAAACCTGATCAATCATCAGTACCCGGTCATTCCTTCTTATATAAATTACGGCTGATTTTGATCCGGCATGAATACAGGCCTGACGACAATAGAAGCCAAAGCCAGGTTGACCAGGGATGGGTATAACGAACTGCCTTCCGCCCGGTCGAAGAATATCTGGAGAATAGCTGCAGAAGTTATCCGTGAACCCATGTTCCTGTTGCTCATCAGTTGTGCCGCTTTATATATGGTGCTGGGTGATTACCGGGAAGGAATCATCATGCTCTTCACGGTTTGTATCATCATCTTTATCACTTTTTTCCAGTACCGGAAAACAGAACGGGCCCTGGAAGCGCTCAGGAACCTTTCTTCACCCAGGGCCCTGGTAATCCGGGATGGTAAGGAACAGCGTATTCCCGGGCGGGAAGTGGTTCCGGGAGACCTGCTCATCCTGAATGAAGGTGACCGTATCGCTGCGGATTCGATCTTACAAAGAGAGATCAACCTGAAAGTGGATGAATCATTGCTGACCGGTGAATCGGTAGCGGTGGAAAAATCAGTAGCAGACCCGGAAAGTAACAAGGTCTTTAGCGGTACGTTGGTTGTCAGGGGCAGGGGCATTGCACACGTTACGGAAACGGGGAGTAAAACCAAATTCGGGAAGATCGGTATTTCACTGAAATCAATTGAACAGGATGAGACGCGGCTGCAGCGGGAAATGAAAAAGCTGATCAGGAACCTTTTCCTGGCGGGCATCTTCATCAGTATACTGATCGTGGTTGTTTATTACATAACCAGGGGAGAATTTTTACAATCATTGCTGAACGGCCTGGCCGCTTCCATGGCCATTTTACCGGAAGAGTTCCCCGTGGTGCTGACGGTATTCCTGGCATTGGGGGCCTGGCGCTTATCAAGGAAAAATGTGTTGACGAGAAGACCCTCGGCTATTGAGACACTTGGTTCCGCCACGGTGCTATGCAGCGATAAAACCGGTACGATCACGCAAAACAGGATGGAAGTGACCGAAATTTACGATGGACAACGTCACTATGCCGCAGACAAGATAGACAGTGTAAACGAAGTGACAACAATGCTGCTTCGCTCTGCTCATTTTGCTTCCGGTCTGAAATCGGTAGACCCCATGGAAATTGCAATCAGCGAAGCATATCATAAAGGTAAGGTCACCGGCTGGGAGGATCTCAAACTGGTAAAGGAATATGCTTTCAACCGCGAATCAATGGCGATGACCCGGGTCATGCGGGAAGAACATGGCCCTGACTATTCAGTGTTTGCAAAAGGGGCGCCTGAGGGAATTTTCGGTTTGTGCAGGTTATCGGAGCAGGAAACGGCCCGCTATATGGACGCGATGGAAAAAATGGCCGCAAAAGGGTACCGGGTGATTGCCGTTGCCAATGCAGTAGTTGGTCAGCATACACTTCCGGATAAACAGGAAGAATTTCATTTTACATTCAGCGGTCTCATCGGGCTGACGGACCCCATCCGGCCTGAAGTTCCCGGGGCCATCAGGGATTGTTTTACAGCCGGGATAAAAGTGATCATGATCACGGGGGATTATCCGGTTACGGCACGAAGTATCGGGAACCTGATCGGTTTGCCGCCTGATGGAAGGCTGATCACGGGCGGCGAACTGGAAGCGATGAGTGATGCGGAACTGAAAAAGCAAATAACATCCGTCAGCATTTTTGCAAGAGTGGTACCGGAACAAAAATTGCGGATCGTGAAAGCGCTGAAAGCCAATAACGAGATCGTTGCCATGACCGGTGACGGTGTGAATGATGCCCCCGCACTCAAAGCCGCCCATATCGGTGTGGCCATGGGAAAGAAAGGAACCGATGTGGCAAGGGAGGCCAGCGCGCTGGTGTTACTCGACGATAATTTCGCATCGATCGTTGCCGCGATCCGGTCGGGGCGCCGCATTTTTGATAACCTGCAAAAGGCGATGTCCTATATACTGGCCATTCATATTCCCATCATCGGGCTTACGCTGATCCCCGCGTTTGATCCTTCGATCCCGGTATTGCTGATGCCCCTTCATATTATTTTCATGGAACTGATCATCGATCCCGTTTGCTCGGTGGCCTTTGAGACCGAGCAGGAAGAAAAAGCAATCATGAACAGGCCGCCCCGTCCGCCGGGTGAAGATTTTTTCGGCTTCAAAAAGATTGTGGGCAGTTTCGGAAGCGGGTTATTGCTGCTGCTCATGGTAATAGTGATCTTTTTCCTTTCCCGGGAGGAAGGACATACGGAAGGGGAGATCAGGGCCATTGCCTTTTCCGCCCTGATCATCGGGAATATTTTTCTGATCCTGACCAACCTTTCCAAAACACGCACGGTGATGGCCGTCATCGCGGAAAGGAATTTTACGATCACCTTCTTCCTTCTGATAGCATTCAGCATGCTGTTGCTGGTGATCTTAATCCCGTCCCTCCGGGAGGTTTTCAGCTTTGAATTCCCCGGCTACAGGCATTTTATCCCGCCGATTGCAGGCGCGCTGATCATGGTAACGGTCCTGGAAATAATAAAATTGGGAAAAAAGAAGCGGTTGTCCTGTTAAGCGCTCCCCCCGGGTTCCGGGTAGGAAAGGATTTATTTTCGGCTATAACTTGCCGTTATAAATTTCCTTAATTGAAATGAATGGATGATTGCAGGTTGTCTCAGTATGATCACACATCCAGCTTCGCATACTTCGCGTGGCTCTCGATGAATTCCCTTCTCGGGGCCACTTCATCGCCCATCAGCATGCTGAATACCCGGTCGGCCTCCGCGGCGCTTTCGATCGTCACCTGCTTGAGTGTACGGGTTTCAGGATTCATCGTAGTGTCCCATAACTGGTCGGCATTCATTTCACCCAAACCTTTATAGCGCTGTACATTCACGGAATCATCCTTGCCGCCACCCAGTTTTTCGATCCACGCCTTACGCTGGGTCTCATTCCATGCATAGGACTGTTCTTTTCCTTTCTTGACAAGGTATAACGGGGGCTGGGCGATGTAGACATAACCCTGTTCCACCAGTTCGGTCATATACCGGTAAACAAAGGTCAGGATCAGCGTGGCGATATGCGATCCGTCCAC
>CAZEZE010000350.1:0-3337 GCA_964516445.1 uncultured Chitinophaga sp.
TGTCCAGTTTGGGGTCGGCAAAGATAATGGTAATTCCCTCACTTTTATCCAGCACGAAATCGTAACCCCGCGTTACAGCCATACGCTGTACCGCGTTATAAACCTTATCCTGTATGGGTTTTACCAACTCCTGTCTTTTTTTAAACAGATCGCCCTCAAAACCAAAGCGTTTACGCTGCAGGTCGCGCAGCTCTTTTTCCTTGTTGAAAAGCTGGTCCTCCCTTTTCTTGCGGAGGTCTTCGCTCAGCATCACCTGCTCGGCCTCATAATCCTTGTACATTTTATCAAGGTCCGCCTGCTTGCCGTCAATATCTTTCTGCCAGCCCGCGGTGATATCGTCAAGTTGCTTCTGCGCTTCCTTGTAATCCGGCATCTTGTCGAGGATATAGCGGGTGTCGATGATAGCATATTTTTGAGAAACGCCCAGCATGGCTGATCCCAAAAAACAAATCAAAAAGAACAGCTTTTTCATATTGAATGATTTTGTGATTTAATGAGGGTCCCGTTTTATTCCGGCTCAAAGCCCAGCATAAAGGTAAACCGGGATGCCGCTTTCAGTCCCGGGCTCAGTGAATTGATCCTGTCCAAACCGATGCCATAGTCGAACCCGAGCAACCCGAACATAGGCAGGTAGAAACGCATGCCCACACCTACGCTGCGGCGGAGGCGGAAGGGGTTATAATCCTTGTAATTGAACCATCCGTTGGCAGCCTCAAAGAAGGTCAGCGCGTAAATGGTGCTGCTTGGATTGGTCACCAGCGGGAACCGGAGTTCGATCTGGTATTTATTAAAGATCGTGAAGAACTGGCTGGCGCTTTGCTGGTCGGGATTGATCGTCGGGTCGGACGACTGGTACACCGGGTAACCGCGGTGCGCGATGATATCATACCCCAGCAAACCGAAGTTGTTCGTCAGGCCCGCATCCCCCACCTGGAATCTTTCAAAGGGAGAATAATCAAGTTTGTTGTTGTACCGGCCCATGAAACCGTACTTAGCCGCGATCTTCAGTACGAACTGTCTTGTTTTTTCGGCGCCCATCGGTTTGCCAAGGGGCACATACCATTCCGCGTTGAACCTCCACTTGTGATATTCCGGGTTCTTGTATTTGTTCTCAGCTTTATCAATGTTCTTGTTCAGCAGCGAATACGGAGGTGTGAACTGTACACTGGCCATGAAATTGGAACCGCTTCGCGGGAAGATGGGATCGAAAACGGATGAACGTTGCAGGGTGATCTTCGCGCTCACGTTATTAGAAATACCCGAACGGAAGTTCTCGTCGAAGATGGGGTAATTCTTTAGTTTATACTGGGTGAAATTGATCGTATAGATGAGATTGAAATAGTCATCGGGCCATTTCAACTGTTTACCCAGGGCCACGGAAAGTCCGGTTGTTCTCAGGTAGTTGCTGTCCGACCTCGCCCGGTCGATCTGGCCGAACTGGTTAAAAGCATTGGAGAATTTACTGCTGTTGACGCCAATCGTAAAGGAATTCCTTTTCTTGCCACCCAGCCAGGGCTCGGTAAATGAGAAGTTCATAGAGCGGTAGGCTCTTCCGTTCGACTGGTAGCGCAGGCTTAGTTTCTGACCGTCGCCGGTGGGTAGCGGATCCCAGGATGCTTTTTTGAAGATATTCCTGATCGAAAAATTGTTGAAGGTAACACCCAGTGTTCCGGTCAGACCCACACCACCGCCCCAACCCGCGGAAAGTTCAAGCTGGTCGGAAGATTTTTCCTCCAGTTTCCAGTTGATGTCAACCGTTCCGTCATCCGCATTGGGAACCACACCCGGGTTGATGGTTTCCTGGTTGAAGTACTGCAGGTTGGCCAGTTCCCTCTGTGAACGGATCAGGTCTGAACGGCTGAACAATTCACCGGGAACGGTACGGAGTTCCCTGCGTATCACATGGTCTTTTGTTTTTTCATTACCCGCGATGGTCACGTTCTTGATCCTCGCCTGTGGTCCTTCCGTGATCCGGATCTCGTAGTCGATAGTATCGTTGTATACGGCCATCTCGATCGGTTCGGCCCTGAAGAAAAGATAACCGTCATCCATATAAAGACCGCTGATATCGCCGCCTTCCTGGGAAGCTTCCTTGCCCAGTCGCTTATTCAAAACTGAAAGATTATATATATCCCCCTTTGAGATACCCAGGATCACATTCAGCACCGAGTCGTTGTACTTGGCATTCCCTTTCCAGGTAATATTGCCGAAATAATATTTTTTTCCCTCGTCCACCTTAATGTCAACATTGATATTCCCGCTTGGATTACGCAACAGGGTATCATCCAGTATCTGCGCATCGCGGTACCCCAGTGAATTGTAGTAGTCCAGTACTTTCTCGCGGTCTTCCTCGAATTTTTTGTCGTCGAACTTGGCGCCGCTGAGTTTAAAACGGAAGTAAGGATCCAGCAGTTTTTTGGTCTTGCTCAGGGAAAGGAATCCCCATTCCTTCAGGTACTGGCTGAAGGAAAATGGTTTTTCCACCCCGTAAGGGCTGGGTGTGTTCTCGGCATGCAGGGTGGCCTTACCCATTTCCTTGGTCCCTTTGAGTTGTTTCTTCAGTCGGAAATCATCAACGTTATCATTTCCGTAGAACCTGATATTATCGATCTTTACCTTTTCCCCCTTCTCCACGTGAATGATCATTTCGCTGGAGTTGACGAAAGCGGTATCGGGCCTTTCATCGATCCATACTTTCACGTTCCGGTAAGCCTTTTCCGTAAAGAACTTTGTTGTTTTCTCAATGATCTCGCGGCGGGTATTCTCGGTAATGATGGTTTGTTTGGCCAGGTTGATCTTTCCGAGCAGTTCTTCCACCTGGGATTTGGTGGGCCCCACGAATTTGAAATTCCCGAGACGGGGTCGTTCCTGCACGTTTATTTCCAGCCATACCCTTTCACCATCCACACGGGTGACGAGGATCTGTACATTGGAAAAAAGTTTTTGACGCCAGAGGTTGGCAATGGATTTGCCGAAAATATCGGAGCCGGGATGCATGAACTTTTCACCGGGCTGAAGATTGGCAATGGAAAATACGATGGAAGAATCGAGGTAACGGACACCGGTGATATCAACAGCGGCGATCGTGTATTCGCGGGGGATGCGGGCATTCTGCCATTCGATGAGTTTGGGATCAACCGAAGTGGGTTTGGTAGTATCTTCCTGGGCATGCGAAGCAAGAAATGAAACGGCCGTCATCATCAGGGCAGCACTAAACCTTAGTAAAATTCGTTGCATGTTTATTTGTTCTGGTTGATCTTAACCTCCTCCGGAAGACCTAAGCGGCTAATTATCTTTAATTTATAAATGTTCGGTTGGCTGAACCGGCGGCAAAATA
>CAZEZE010000351.1:0-3330 GCA_964516445.1 uncultured Chitinophaga sp.
GATGCATTCCCTGACAGAACGGCTTGCCTGATTTCGTCGACCAGTTCAGCATTCACTTCAGCAAAATTATTGACGAAATTCAACGGGTTTTGAATTTCATGGGCAATGCCGGCAGTGAGTTCTCCAAGCGAGGCCATCTTCTCGGACTGGATGAGCTGGGATTGTGCGGATTTCAAATTTCTATGTACCACTTCTAATTCCTGGTAGGCCTTTTCTATTTTTCTGGCTTGCTCAAGTTCCCGGTCCTTTATGCGTTCCCGTTCCTTTTTCACAACTGCTGCCTTTTGATATCTGTGGACTCCAAAGACTCCCAGGCTAAAACATATCCCATAAATAAAATAAGCCCACCAGGTGAGCCACCAGGGAGGCAGTATCCGGATACTCAGTTGAGTCGGTTCTCCATCCCATTGATCCGACAGCGTTGCTTGCACAATAAAATTATAGAGGCCAGGAGACAGATTGGTGTAATTGACCGTTCTGTCATCAGGATTGGTGTATACCCAATCATCATTATAATTATCCAGTTTGTATCGGAACTTCATTTCATCCGGGCTTGAATATTCAAACGCAGTGAACGCGAATGTAAGATCGTTTTGATGATGAGTGAGTTCCAGGTATTTGGTATCGGTAATGGAAACTAAAAGAGGGGATTGGTAAGTGGAACTGTCATTTGCATTATATATAGGCACGGGTTCGTTGTTGAGTGAAAAGCCGGTAATAGCAGTATTAATAGGGCGAGGGTCCAACCGCACGGAATCCGGGTTAAATACAACGAATCCATTGTGGTCGGCTATATAGAACGATCCTTCAGAAGACATTAACAGTCCGTTGGTGTGTTGGGTGAATCTCGAGTCGGACCGAATTTTTGTTATAGTTTCCGATTTTAGGTCGAAACGGTAAATACCCTCGTTGGTCGTAAACCAGATGTTTCCATGATTGTCACTAATGAGCGAAACGGTTTGTTCAGCATTTGCCGGAAATCCTCTTCCTGCACCAAAATAATCAGTTTTCCGGCTGGCCAAATCCATCCTTACCAATTCGTTATTATCCAAAATCCACAATTTTCCTTTGAACCTCAATACTAAAACTTGTCCTGATTTTTCTTCGCCCAGGATCTCTACCTGGAGGGTCTCATGGTCAACACGGATAACATGTCTGTCCCTATTTGAATAAGATATCAGGTTCCCGGCATCATCAAAGGCTGGTGTGAAATCTGTTACCGAGATGTCAGTGGGTAAAAAAGAATCTGATGCGGATTGGTATTTGAACAGTTTATTATTGTTAACAGCGCCCTCCCCAACCCATAAACCACTTTTTTGATTGAAGCATATATACATAGGTGACTTAATATTATGGTATGTTTTGTCCAGTTTCAATTGTGAACCGGATACTTTATATCTGCATAAACCAGTACTCGTTGAGGAGACCCAAATATTACCGGCCTGATCTTCCCATACTCCGGAAACCTTGTCATTGATAAGGCCATTTTCCTGCCGGTAAACCCGGAAGAATTCTGTCTTCGGATCAAAGCGTACAAGCCCTCCATCGTCGTCAAAACCCAACCAGATCGCACCATCCTTTCCCTCAGCCATCCCGGAAATGATGCGCCCTGGCAAGCCATCACCCTTACCCTTATACGATTCATAATACCTGAAAACCTGTTTGTCCATGTTGATTTTATTAATCCCGTCGCCATAGGTCCCTATCCATATATTTTGTTGATAATCCTGGAAGATTTGACCGGTTATCCTGCCGTTGATGCTGCCGTAAATATTCTCGGGCAAATAGTTTCTGTGGTTTGAAAAGGATTTATCAAAAACGGTGAGGCCGCTTCCATTGGTTGCCATAAACATCCGCTCCTTTTTATCCAAATAAACTTGATTGATAAAGTTTTTACTTGGCCTTTTTGAGGTCCGCTCGTAGCTGTGTTCCTCAAACTCAAAGCGTGCGGTATCAAACCGGTATAATCCATTCACATAAGTTCCAATCCAAATGTCCCCGAACCGGTCTGCCACCATAGAAGCGTGGAATCCAACCTCAAGCGGTTTATTGAATAAAGTGTTCCTGACTTCCCCGGTTGCAGTGTTCAATTTGACGAGAGACTCTAAAGTAATAAACCATACTTCGCTTGAACTTATTGGTAAAATGCATGACACCCCCGTTTCCTTGCCTATAGGTTGGCGATGATTGTTCCACAACGAGTCGAATTGGTCGTCATTTGAATATCGTAACAGGCCAAAGGTGCCTCCGACATATAAATGATTTTGGTCTTTTGTCATTTGAGACACCTGGCCGGGTAATGGATACTTTTTAAATTTTTCAGTTTTTGGATCCAGCCTGGTTAAAACTCCCGATAAATTGATCCACAGGTTATCATTCGAATCGGTTGAAAGGCCAAAAATCGCCCCGGGTGGGAATGATTCAGGATTCTTCGGATCATGCTTGTATTGTTTGTAATCGTAGCCATCGAATCGGATCAGTCCAGCATCCCAGGATCCAATGTACATGAAGCCTCGTTTGTCGTGGGCGAAATAAAGTGAAACCAAGCCCGGCAAACCGTCATCGATAGAAATATGTTCGAACTGAAAGTCGATGTTTTGGG
This sequence comes from uncultured Chitinophaga sp., assembly GCA_964516445.1. Taxonomy (GTDB): domain Bacteria; phylum Bacteroidota; class Bacteroidia; order Chitinophagales; family Chitinophagaceae; genus JJ008. Next base: position 2,603 of record CAZEZE010000351.1, read on the forward strand.
ATGGACCAGGGTTCCAGCACCCGATCAAAGAAACTAAAATTAAACCCTTAATTGATTTCATTGTCCTGGTAAATTAATAGTGAATTTAGTGCCCTGCCCATTTGAAGGAGCAAGTTCAAATCCCCAGGCTCGAGATAATTTGTAATAACCTCAATTGAGCCTCCGTGCCAACCAGTAATAGCTCCTTCAGGTGCCGGTATTTCAAGAAATATACATTCCTTGGCTGTCGGTATCAGATGGGTATTCAGGAGATTGAACAAACAATTCCGCCTCCGAACTTTAAAGATTTCGTTTGCAGGCATAATCCAATCAGATAGTTGATTAAAAATACAAAGTATTCAGAATTGGTAGTCGGGTAGCCCGGCCCGAAGAGCCATCATATCCATAGGCATTTATTGCCCCTGCCTATGGGTTGGGCATCCGCTATCCGCCCTGAATGGGCATCATTTGTTTGCGTTCACAAAGAGAGCATCATACCGGGCATTCTTTCCAGGATGTATCCAGGAAGATTTATCGGAGAATAAAATGGATTTGGATGAAAAATAGGATTGAAATAAAATGTTGAATGCAAAGGAATAATGCCCTTTCAGGGCGATTTGAGCATATAACCCGCAGGCTTGGGCGAATCGCCCAAGCCTGCGGAAATGAGGCCCTTTCAGGGCGGAGCAATCAGATGGGATTCACTATAGCATGCAATACACCGTTTGGCAATGGTATCCGTTTGCGGG
>CAZEZE010000352.1:0-3324 GCA_964516445.1 uncultured Chitinophaga sp.
GATGAACTGATCGCGAAAGGACATTCCTTCAGGACTCACTCCGATTCCGAGGTCATACTGCACGCATACAGGGAATGGGGGAAACACAGCCTGCAGAAGTTCATAGGCATGTTTGTTTACATTATTTACGATAAGGTAAACAAAGTATTGTTTTGTGCAAGGGACAGGGCAGGGGTGAAACCCTTTCACTGGTATTTTAAAAAGGGGTTATTTCTTTTTGGTTCAGAACTAAAATCATTCCACGAACACCCGGGTTTTGAGAAAGAACTGAATACGGATGCGCTGGCCGCTTATATGCAGTATGGGTATGTGCCCACACCGCATTCCATATTCCGGCACACACAAAAATTACAACCCGGTCATCATCTTACCCTGCGACTGGGCAGCTGCAGGGTAGATATAGAGAAATACTGGGACGTGCTCGATCATTACAACCAGCCGAAACTCGACATCAGCCTGCCGGAAGCCATCGGTGAAACGGAAAAAGTGCTGGAAAAAGCTTTTCAGTACCGGATGGTGGCGGATGTACCGGTGGGGGTCTTCCTCAGTGGCGGTTATGATAGTACCTGCGTTACAGCCTTACTGCAGAAGAACAGCCAGGCAAAGATCAACACATTCACGATCGGGGTACATGATGCGGGCCTGGATGAAGCTCCCTTTGCCAAAGCAACGGCCGCCCATTTGGGTACCAACCATACCGAATATTACTGCACCACCAAAGAAGCGCTCGAAATAGTCCCGAATCTTCCCTTTTATTATGATGAACCCTTTGCAGATAGCAGCGCCATACCAACCACCCTGGTAAGCCGCCTTGCCCGGCAGCAGGTGACCGTCGCCCTAAGCGCGGATGCGGGAGATGAGGTCTTTGCGGGCTATAATAAATATGATTATATAGCAAGGGTAAAGAATAAGATCAACAGGATACCTTCCCCGGTAAGAAAGGGGATGGCCGGTATTATGCAGCATATTCCCGCGCACAGGGTTCCTTACTTCAGCCGCAAACCCCTTTTCACAACGCGCTATAAAAAAATAATGCACTTGCTCAAAGACAATAGTTCGAAGGAATTATTGCATAATATGAGTAAGCTGTACTTTGACGATGAGCTGAAAAAATTATTGAGCCACGAACCTGTTGTATTGCCATCCTATTTTGATGAACAGCTCGATGAAGGGTTCAGCGACGACCTCAGCTATATGATGGCGATAGATTACAAAACCTATATGCTGGATGATATCCTGCAGAAAGTGGACCGGGCCTCCATGAGCGTCAGCCTGGAAGGCCGGGAACCTTTCTTAGATCAGCATATAATAGAATTCGCCGCTCGCCTTCCATCTGATTATAAGCTGCATAACGGGGTCAAGAAGTATATCCTGCGCCAGATCGTGCATAAATATGTACCGGCGAATATGATGCAGCGCCCTAAAATGGGATTCGGTATCCCGATCGCGGGCTGGCTGAAAAATGAGCTAAAGCATTTTGTGGATGAAGCCACCGATCCGGTATTCCTGCAGCAACAGGGATTATTTAATGTTGCGGAAGTAACTAAACTGAAGAATGAATTCTATAAAGGGAAAGAGCAGTTGCATACGAAGATCTGGTACCTGCTCATGTTCCAGATGTGGTGGAAAAGGTGGATGTAAATGGTTGAACAATGGTTGAAAAATGGTTGAAAGTGGTTGAATGTTGTTTGGAATTCCAAAACAATTTTCAACCACTTTCAACTATATTCAACAACATTCAACTATTTTAAACTTCATTAGGAAAATTGTTGATTAATGGTAATAAGCACCCGGAAAGTTGAGGGTTTCGCTTTTGAAAAAAGTACTCTACATATCCTATGACGGCATGACCGATCCCCTCGGTCAGAGCCAGGTGATCCCTTACCTGTTGGGACTTTCCCGCCTTGGGTACCGGTTTACCATTCTGAGTTTTGAGAAGAAGGACAGGTATCGTAAACTCGAAGGGAGAATACGATCGATCCTGGAGCCGGCCGGCATCGCCTGGGAACCGCTTTGGTTCACTTCCAAACCACCCCTGCTATCCAAATTTTACGATGCTTTAAAAATGCGGTATACGGCACAGCGATTGCATCGACGCCAGCATTTTGATATGGTGCATTGCCGCAGTTACCCTTCCGCTGAGAATGGTTTGTTGCTGAAACGCCGGCATGGCGTGAAATTTCTCTTTGATATGCGCGGTTTCTGGGCCGATGAAAAAAAGGACGGCGGTTCCTGGAACCAGGATAAATTTATTTTCCGCCGGGTGTACAGGCATTACAAACAGAAAGAACGCGAGTTCATCCGCGAAGCGGACGGGATCATTTCGCTTACCCATGCAGGTAAGACTGAAATGGAGCGCTGGGACAGCTATAACCCTGCCGTACCGCCCGATGTGATCCCCTGTTGCGCGGATATGACACATTTTACCCTTCGTATAGGGGAAGAAAAAAACGAAGGACGCCGGATCCTGGGTATTGCACCGGGGGTGCCGGTGCTGGGATACCTTGGTTCACTCGGGTCATGGTATATGCTGGATGAAATGCTGGATTTTTTCCGGGTTTTTAAGAGTCAGTATCCCGATGCGGTATTTCTTTTTATCACCCACTCTTCCCCCTCCATGGTGCTGGACAAATTGGCCCGTTTTGGATTACAGGAACAGGATATCCGGATCCTGCCAGCCGAACGCGACCAGGTGCCTGTTTTCGCAAAAGCGGCCGACCTCCATGTGTCGTTCATTAAACCGGTGTATTCAAAATTATCAAGCTCCCCCACTAAACTCGGGGAACTGCTGGCCATGGGCATTCCGGTGATCGTGAATAACGGTGTGGGCGATGTAGGAGATGTGGTGAAGGCAGTGGATGGCGGGGTCGTCATCCAGGATTTTAATGAAGCGGAATACAAGCGTGCTGTGGATGAAGTGCCCCGGCTGCTGGCGCTGGATGCAGGGACTATCCGGAACAGGGCGGAACAATTTTACAGCCTCGAAGCGGGGATTACCCGCTACGCGGCCGTGTATAAAAAAATTCTCGGTACGTGAAGAAGGATGGATTAAAAATACTTTTTATCGTGCCTTACCCGGAGCACCAGGCCCCCAGCCAGCGCCTCAAGTTTGAGCAATACTATAAACATTTCCGGGAGGCGGGTATTTCTATAACACAAAGGCCCTTTGTATCATTGGCCTTCTGGAAGATCATTTATAAAAAGGGGCATTTCCCGGCAAAATTTTTTTATGCGCTGGCCGGTTATATGCGGCGGTTCCGTGACCTGTTCCGTTTGCATAAGTATGATCTTGTTTATGTACATCTCTGGGTAACACCGTTCGGC
>CAZEZE010000353.1:0-2140 GCA_964516445.1 uncultured Chitinophaga sp.
TATAATATCAAGGCGCTGAAAATGACAAAACTGACCCCGGAAAAAGCCAGTGAGTTTTATGCCATCCACAGGGACAGACCTTTTTTCAAGGACCTGGTTTCCTTTATGTGTGAGGGGCCGATCATTACCGCGATCCTGGAAAAAGAAAATGCAGTGGAGGATTTCCGCAAACTGATCGGCGCTACCGATCCTGCCAAAGCGGAACCCAATACCATCCGTAAATTATATGCGGCTTCCGTTGGGGAGAATGCCATCCATGGAAGTGACAGTGACGAGAACGCCAAGATAGAAGGCGATTTCATGTTTTCCGTGCTGGAACAGTTCTGATAACGGAGTTTGAAAAAAATATTGAATGAGCAGTTCTTCAGGAGGACTGCTTTTTTTATATAGTCGGATACACTGCCCAACTGCCCGACTGCCCAACTGAAAGGCTGCCCGACTGCAAGGCTGCTAGTACTTCGTCCTGATAGTTACCTGTGTTAGCGCATTCTGTGTATGCCTGAAACTAGCCCTGCTCAAACCAGGGGGACCGAAAGCGCCGATCGCATTATTGGAAAATCCATAACCTTCTTTGGGAAGTCCGAGAAAGGACTTATTCATTCTCTGATCATTGTTCTCGTCGTGCAGGATGGAAATGGCGTAGGTGCCGGTGGGGAGACCGGGAAACAGTACAGAGGCTTTCTTATCCAGGATAGATACCTTGGCCGTTTTGAATGCTTTTTTCGCGTCATCCGGGTACCCTACCCCGTCCTTAAATAAGCTCACTAGCACAAAACCCCTGTCGCTCCGCAGGTTGGTAACACTCAGTTTGATCCCTTCTTCGGCTACAGGGCGGAACGACCCGGCCAGGAAAAGGAATAGTGCAAGGGAAACGGGAATGCTGATCTTTTTAAACATACGTCATAGAACAACCAAATGGGGAAAAGGTTGGCTGCTGAAATAAAATTTAGGTTAATACCCTGAAAATAGGTTAAACTGTTGAAATCTGAAGGTCGGGTAAGCGGTAGGCTGATCTACAACCAAAAGTTGTGCGTTGTATTTTATAGAAACTCTCCAAAATGCCAAAGGATCCCCGACGGGTCATGCAGGAAACACTGTTTTCCCCAGGGTTCATACCGGATATCGGATAATCGTACTCCTTTATATTTATTCGCCAGGTCCAGTGCCAGCATTTCATCCCGGTATTGTTCAATATTTTCGACCTCCATAAATACCATCGTATTATCCACCCAGTCTTTTACATAGGCATCCTGCAAATAGAAACCAATTCCCTGTTTTGAGAAATGGGACATGTTTGGGAACAAAACAGTTTCCTGGAATCCCAGGTCCCTGTAAAAATTCCTGGACAGTTCAAAGTTTTCAGCGCCGATAAATGGCCGTATAGATTTAACTTCCTGACTCATGCTATTTTTTTCGCCCGGTAAATCGTATGACCGATCCTGTTCCGTTATGAAATGATCCTTCCTTCAGTTCAATCTCCTTTTCTTCCAGTTCAATGATCTCATAATTTGCAAAATCGGCCTTTATTTCTTCAATAGAGAATAGCATCGCGAACTCTTTTGGTCCGCCGACATTTTCATTCCGGGCAATGTAGTCAAGATGTTTTTTACTGAATGCTTCAAAAATAACTATTCCGCCCTTGCGCAAATATTTGTCAAGTGCCTTGTGGTATGACGATTTTATATCGGTCGGAAAATGAGCATATATCAATGCCATCGCATCAAATTGCCCGGTCTGATATTTTAAGTTCTGTAATTCGCCAACCTGGTAGTCAATCGCCACTTTATTGGTTTCCGCCAGTCGGAACGCTTTGTTTTTCCCTTCAATACTGATGTCAAAGGCTGAAACTGTCCAGCCACGCGTGGCGGCGAAAACCGCATTCCGTCCTTCGCCTTCCGCCGGGAACAGTATGGTCCCCGGATCTAATTTCTCTAGTTGTTCTTTTAAATAGTTATTCGGGTGTTCGCCATAAGCAAACTCGTCATTGCTGTATCTTTCATTCCATCTTTCTTTCCAGGCTTCATTCATATTATTTCCGATTTGCAGAAAAGAGAGTAATTATTGTCCAGTTATGTTTCAATCATCAGGGGCAAGCAATACATTTTATGTATCTAAAATCAGCATCTTCTTATTGCCTTAA
>CAZEZE010000353.1:2240-3318 GCA_964516445.1 uncultured Chitinophaga sp.
ATATACATTGGATAGACACTGGCAAAAGACATTCTGTATACTCTTGAATTATCCATTATTATTGATAGTATGAATCAACGATAATTTCTTGTATTTGGCAAAGTTCAGGCAGTCCGTTTTGGGTCGTGACAATACAATTCATTTTGAAACAATTCCAATTAGATCTCTCTTATTCCGCTGACCTTATTTTCCACCGGCGTCACCTGATAACCTTCCTTACGCAACAGACTGATCACCCCCTTTTCACCGGGAAGATGCCCCGCCCCTACCGCTATAAGCAGGGATCTCTCCGGCAGGAGCTCTTGCAGTTTTTTCACCCAGTTCTGGTTGCGATGGTAGAGCATGATATCGGTAAAAGCAGTCATGGCGGGGTCTGTTTCCACCATGAGATCCTCTAATTTCCGCAGGTCCTGGCTCCGGTAGGCCGAAAACATTTCCTCCAGCATTTTAACGTCGCCGTCGCTTTTCCCGGCGCTGTCGATATACATCACGAGTTGCTGCGCCTGGAGCTGGTAAGGGATACTGTCCAGCACCCCCGCCTGGTAAGACATTGATTCCAGCCCTTTGATCTTTTTATCATGGGCCTTTGCTTCCTGCATGATCACCTGCTCCATCATGGCCGTGTTTTCGCAGGGCATTGCACTTTCCTGCAGGGTTGACGCGGCCAGCATCGGTTTGAAGGTCTCCAGCATGGCAAAAGGCAGCATGGAGCTTTTCCCCTCAAAATATTTTTTGACCTTTTCGTAATCATTTTCGTTTAGCAGGTCGCGTAACGTGGTATCGCCTCTCATTTTCATTTTTCCCAAGGCTCCTGCCATTTCAAAAAGGTTGTCCATATCCACTTCGAAATAAACTTCGTCACAGTCACGGATCACTTTTTTCATATTATTACTTAGTACGGCATCATCGGCACAGAGCATATGAATGGTGCCAAACAGGTACGAGGGTTTGTCAAGCCCCTTTCCGCTGATCTTCCAGAGAAGAGTATTGTTCTCCGATTCTTTCTGGGCAAATGCAGAAAGAGACAAAAGGCTGAAGAGGAATAACGAACTGAACCGGGGCATTGGCGGGAGGGTTT
>CAZEZE010000354.1:0-3291 GCA_964516445.1 uncultured Chitinophaga sp.
GCGTGCGGATTCTCGGGTTGGGGAATAAATCCCTGCCACATATAACTGCTGTCATCTCCCGGCATTACATACAGGCCCTGCCTGTCCCAGCGCGCCGGAAATTTTCCCTGTTGCCAGATAGCGATATCACCGGCTTTTGACGCAAATACAAAGTTCTGGCCCGGGCAGGTGAAACTGCGGATTGCTGTTTCATATTCATCATAGTTCCTTGCACGGTTTAACCTGTAAAAAGTCATTCCCTCATTGCTGGGATCATGCGCCGTCCAGCGTACGGCAAGGTTCCTGCTGGCAGATGCCTCATTCGAAAAACTTTCATCAAACATCACCGGGCCGAAGATGGTATAGGCCACTGTATCAAAAACGGACTTTCCTCCTTTTACCTTAATTTCTTCGATCCTTTGACGGGAGGGCTCCCATTTGCCATTGAACCAGTATTCCTTTTTGCTTTTGTCCCTGAATTTTATTTCATAGTAATCCTTCACATCCCGCTGCGAATTGGTAACGCCCCAGGCAATGCTGTCATTGAAACCAATAATCACAAAGGGACTTCCCGGGAGAGAAACGCCATATACGTTACTGGTGGGCGTTACCAACTGGATCTCATACCAGATGGAAGGAAGCGACAGTTCCAGGTGGGGGTCATTGGATAGAATGGGCGCTCCGCTTTGTGTCTTACTACCTGCCACCACCCAGTTGTTACTTCCGTTGTTGACATCCGGCCGGGAATGCTCCCGGGATGCGACGGTATTTTTATTCAGCAAATAGAGTGAATCGGCCGTTGCCGGTTTTACCGGAACGATTCCGGGTTCCGGAAATACAGTTCCTTTTGGGACGATCGGCGCCAGTGAATCATGCACCTGCGGGTAAAGTAACCTCAGTTCATCCGGCATGAATATGGAACGCGCATTGGTATTGGCAAGGTCGTTCTCGGTGCCGGACGAAAGATTTTTTGACATCATCTTTAATAACAGGGCCGTGCGGAGGTTGCTCCATTTCTCCGGTTTAATATTAAGCAGTTTGTATTCCACCGGTATCTCGGATTCTTTCATTGATCCGATGAAAGCATTCACGCCATTTGTATATGCATCGAATAACAGCTTTGAGGAGGGATCCTTTTCGATCTCGGCCACTGCATTTTCCGCCGCATAAACCATACCCAGTCTTCGTTGCTCCCGGTCGTAAGCAATGGCTTTAACACCGGCCATTTCACTTGCCCTTCCCGCCGCGGCCTTAGTCTGCAGGTCGATCTGGAACAAACGGAATTTCGCGTGCATGAAACCCTGGATGAAATACAGGTCCTCGTCATTCTCGGCAAATACATGTGGTACCAGCCGCTCGTCCAAATAAACTTCTGCTTTACCCTTCAATTCCGGAAAATTCAGGGTAACGTTGAAGTCCTGGCCCGCCGGTTCGGCATTCTGCCAGAAACCATGCTGGGGGCTCAGGAATCTGCCCATCGGGGGAACAGAAGACCATTGTTTATTGAGGGCAAAGACGAGACCGGCCGTGACAACCGCAGAGATTACAAAGGGAACGATACGCATAAGCTGTGAATGATGGTGAAAGATAAGAAATGTATCAGGAATTTTAACTTCGTCACCCGCCGGACTCTGGTTTTTCACTAATTTCATTGTTCATTAAAGCAAACTACTATGGCAGTATTCATTATTTTGGGAATAATCGCCCTGCTGGTGATCTGGGTGATCTCTCTATACAACGGGTTGGTCCGTTTAAGAAACAGGAGGCAGAATGCGTTTGCGGATATCGATGTTCAGCTAAAGCAACGTCATGACCTGGTGCCCCAGCTTGTGGAGACTGTAAAAGGTTATGCAACGCATGAGAAAGACCTTCTCATGAAGGTAACGGAAGCGAGGACAGCAGCGATGGCCGCCACTTCCATCGATGGAAAGATCGTTGCGGAACAACAATTATCGGCAGCGCTCCAGGGACTTAAAGTGCAGGTGGAAGCCTATCCTGACCTCAAGGCCAACCAAAATTTCCTGCAACTGCAGGAAGAGCTCAGTGATATCGAGAACAAACTGGCCGCTGCACGCAGGTTCTTCAACGGGGCCACTACCGAATATAACAATGCGGTGGAATCCTTCCCAAGCAACCTGATCGCACGGAATTTTGGTTTCAACCGGGAGATACTGTTTGACCTGGGGACGGACACGCGCAAGAACCTGGAAGAGCCGCCCAAGATCCAGTTTTAACCACTCGTTCCCGTCAGAAGCCGGAGGATAAATAAAATGCAATACGTTGGATTAGACAGCCAGATCAGGAAGAATAATTTCAATTCACTTCTTTTGCTGATAGCCTTCCCCGCACTGTTGCTCGGGATGACCTATGCGCTCGCCTATTTTACAAAAGAGGAACACCATGAGGATCCAAACCTTCTTTTCGCGCAAGCCATGCCGGTTGTGCTGGGCGCCGTTGGCCTCTGGTTCCTGATCGCCTGGACGAGTCATGCCGCTTTTATCCGTATGGCTACCGGGAGCAAGTCGCTCGACCGGAAAGAGAATAAACGGGTCTATAACCTGCTGGAAAATCTCTGCATCTCACAGGGTATGACCATGCCGAAACTTTATATTATCGAGGACGATTCCCTCAATGCCTTTGCCAGCGGTATCGACAAACGATCTTATTCGATTTCACTTTCCCGGGGCATTATCAATAAACTCGATGATGAAGAACTGGAAGGAGTGATCGCCCATGAGCTCACACACATCAAAAACAGGGATGTGCGCCTACTGGTGGTTTCCATCATCTTTGTCGGCATCTTTGCCTTCCTCGCCGAAATCGCTTTCCGGAGTCTCCGGCATGTAGGAGGCGGAAAAAGAAGCAAGAATGATAAAGGAGGCGGAGCTATTATTCTTATTGCCATTGTAGTCACCGCTGTAGCCTATTTTATTTCGATACTCCTGCGTTTCGGCATCAGCCGCAAAAGGGAATACCTGGCCGACGCGGGTGCCTCGGAAATTACAAAGAAACCCTATGCTCTTGCCAATGCTTTACGGAAAATTTCAAACGACCCGCTGATCGAAGCCGTGGAAAGCCGTGACGTTGCGCAATTATTCATCGATAACCCCAAGCCTTCCACGCATAAATCCGCCTCCTGGGATAATATGTTTGCCACGCACCCCCCGATTGAAAAAAGGATAGCGTTACTTGAACAATTTGTTTGACAGGAATTTTGAAAGACTTAAAGCTGATCATGAACTTTTGACTGCCGACTCAAGACTCCCTACCCCCGATCATGGGAACAAAAGTAAAATTATCGAACACCTCCAC
>CAZEZE010000355.1:0-3291 GCA_964516445.1 uncultured Chitinophaga sp.
AAATTATTTTTTTTGCGGCATCCCGGAAGAGGCAAAACAGGTATTTCCCGCTATTTTACCTGAACGATCTGATCCCTACCCGGTCCGTTTGAAATATAATGTATTTTAACCCCAAGGTACTCATTAATGAAATCCACATAGGTTTTGGTGCTTTCCGGCATTTCTGAATAATCTTTTACCGCACTGCTGTCCGTATGCCAGCCTTTGAAAACCTTATAAACGGGCTGCGGTTTCATTCGTTCCATCTGGAAGGGAATCTCCTTTGTTTCCTTGCCGTTTACCAGGTAGGCGGTACAGACCGCTAATTCCTCAAAAGCATCCAGCACATCCGCCTTTGTCATTACGATCTTTGTCACACCATTGATCATACAGGCGAAATTCAGGGCCACGAGGTCGATCCAGCCGCAGCGGCGGGGTCGGCCGGTTGTAGCGCCAAATTCATTTCCCGTTTTACGGAGCTCCTCTCCTGTTTCATTATCCAGCTCTGTGGGGAAAGGCCCTCCCCCAACACGGGTGCAATACGCCTTGGTCACCCCGATCACATCCTTGATATGGTGCGGGGCGATACCCAGCCCGCTGCAGACGCCGGCGGAGATGGTGCTGGAAGAAGTGACATAGGGGAATGTCCCGAAATCTATATCCAGCATACTGCCCTGCGCGCCTTCAGCCAGTATCCTTTTCCCTTCCCTGATCTTCTTATTGATGAAATATTCCCCGTTGACGATATTCAGTTGTTTCAGGAATTCCGCCGTCTCGAAAAATTCTTCCTCCCAGGCCGTGATGTCCTCCTGGAAATTAAAATTATCCAGCAGGCGCTGGTGTTTCAGCCGGAGTTTAATATATGAAGTGGTGAAATTCTTATCGAGCAGATCACCCACCCGGAGACCGTTACGTCCGGTCTTGTCCATATAGGTGGGGCCAATCCCCTTCAACGTGGAGCCGATCTTCTGGTTTCCCTTAGAGAGCTCCGCGGCTTTATCCAGCGCCCGGTGCGTGGGAAGGATCAGGTGTGTTCGCTCCGATATAAAGAGATTCTTCCTCAGGTCGATCCCGAATGAGGCCACCGTATCACATTCCCTTTTTAAGGTCACCGGATCAAGTACAACACCGTTGCCTATCAGGTTCATGATACCGCTGTGAAAAACGCCGGAGGGGATCTGGTGAAGCACGACTTTCGTTCCGTTCACATACAGGGTATGACCTGCATTAGGTCCGCCCTGGAACCTTGCCACGAGATCATAGTCCTTCGCGAAGTAGTCTACGATCTTTCCTTTTCCTTCATCGCCCCACTGGAGGCCGAGTATAACATCTACCATATTGAATTTTACATGTATTAATGAGAGCAGTCTTCCTGTGCAAAAATTTGGAGGACTCGCCTGATGAAGCTTTAGCGTAGTCAGGCAAGCCCGCCTACGCCAAGGCTTCGGCGGGCAAGCAAAAATAAGGCATCACTAACAGCCATTGAATTAAATAAGCCTGCCGGCTATGATATTTATTCAGGAATAAAGGGAAATTATTAACGGATCAGGGTTACCGTACCTTTTTGGGTGATCCGCTTATTATCGGCAGTGATCCCCTCGATCATCCAGATATAGGTTCCCGAAGGTTGTTCGGCACCATTGATCGTGCCATCCCAGCCCTGGTGTAGATTTTTGGTGGAAAAGACCTGCTGGCCCCAGCGGTTGAAGACCCTGAAATAAGCATATTCTTTAATACCAACTGGGAAAGGCGTGAAACGGTCGTTCTTACCATCCTTATTGGGTGTAAAAGCAGTAGGAACATAGATCGCAGGGCCCTTGCTGATCTTTATGCGCACATATCCCTCACCCTTACATCCGTCGCTGTTGGTGGCGGTCACCATATAACTGACCTCATCCCCGATCGTACTGCTCACCGTTACATAAGGGTGTTGCACATTGGGATCACTTAATCCGGCAGCCGGCGACCACTGGTAGCTGATTCCCGGGGAAAATGCCATTAACCGGAATGTGACGCCCGGCGCCGCTACCGTATCAAACGGAATCGTGCGAACGGACATGATCCTGTTTACGTCTACTTCTACTTCATCCGTTACCAGTGAGCGGCAACCGATCTCATCCGTAACGGATAAGGTATACACTGTTTTGATCGAAGGTGTTGAAACAGGATTGGCTCCCGAAGTGCTGTTCAGGTAAGTGGACGGTGTCCAGGAATAAGAAGTGCCCCCGCTTCCCTGCAGAATATAGGACTGCCCATAACAAATATCACCATCGGGTCCTGCATCGGGGACAGGTGCTTTCTTAACATTCAGCCGTATCGTATCCCATAATGTGCATCGCCCCAGAACGGCGGTAAGATAATACCAGGTTGTGTCGGCCGGGTTCGCAGTAGGATTGGCAATAAAAGGATCGTCCAATGACGTGGCCGGCGACCAGTTATAAACCGTGGCATTGGATTGGGGCTGCAGCACGGTGGAACTGCCCTGGCAAATAGTGGGATCAGGCATGGGGTTAAGGAACAGGTTGAAAGTAAGTCCCACCATGGTGGTGAAAGAAATATTGCAACCCAGGTTATCCCTTACAAAAACCGTGTAATTCCCGGGCGCCACATTAAAGACCCGTGAGGACTGGTAATTACTGCCATCAATCGAATACAGGTAACTGCTGTTACCACCGCTTGCTGTTACCGTGATCCTTCCGTTATTGCCGCCGTCGCAGGTGGCGTTTGTGTTTGCTGAAGAAGCAGACAGTATCGCTGGTTCTGTCACCGTTATGTTACGGGTGCTGATACAATTATTCGCGTCCCGGATCGTAATGGTATAATTACCTGCAGGAGCATTGAATGAATTACCGCTTTGCCAGTTCGTACCTCCATTGATCGAATACTGGTAGGGTGCGATACCTCCTGTAACAGAAACATTGATCACGCCGTTGCTTTGCCCGTTACATATCACCGGCACCGTGGTTATCGATGGATTGAGAATGGCCGGCTCCGTAATGCTAATCGTAAGTGTACCGGTACATCCATTCGACGAACGAAAACGTACCAAATAAGGACCTGCGGTCAACCCGGTGAAACCTGGACTTGCCTGCCAGTTGGTTCCGTCCAGCGAATACTCATACGGCGGAATGCCATTGGAAGGCGGGTTTACCGTTATGGAACCCGTTGCATCACCAAAACAAAGCACATCGGTCTTTGAGGCGGTAGATACCAGGTCGGGACCCGCGGGAACGACCACCGCGTAGATCACACTGGAACAACCAGCGGCATCAAATACCTTGATGGTATGTGAGCCTGAATTCAAATTGGTAA
>CAZEZE010000356.1:0-3291 GCA_964516445.1 uncultured Chitinophaga sp.
TTCAGCGCCCTGATGGTGATCACCAGCAAGAACCCGGTGTACAGCGTGCTGTGGCTGATCGTTACTTTCTTTTCCATTTCCGGCCATTATATATTACTGAACGCGCAATTCCTGGCGATCGTGAACATCATTGTCTATGCCGGGGCCATCATGGTATTGTTCCTCTTTGTGATCATGCTGATGAACCTCAATAAAGAGTCCGAACCTCAAAAGAACCGCTGGTTGAAAATGGCCGGTGCGGTGGCGGGTGGCTGTTTGCTGCTGGTGCTGGTGGCGGCCCTGAAGGACACGGATATGAAACAGCAGCAGGCCCTCGTGAATGAAGGCGGGATCGGGCTGATCAGGAACCTGGGTAAAGAACTGTTCACCACCTATGTGGTGCCTTTTGAGATAAGCAGTATTTTATTTTTAAGTGCGATGGTGGGAGCTGTGGTGATTGGAAAGAAAGAATAAACCCCCTGTCCCCCTAAAAGGGGAACTTAGGCCGGAGAGTCTTTCTTAAAAATATAGTTCATTAGAGAATTCGTAAATATTATTTAACCAACTCTGGAGTGGTTTACACTTGAGGGTTCTAAAAGCCCCTTTAGGGGTTTGGGGTATGCCTGTTAACTATTACATATTCCTCTCCATCGCCCTGTTCAGCATTGGGATCGTGGGCGTACTGACGCGCCGCAATGCGATCATCATCTTTATGTGCATTGAACTGATGCTGAACGCGGTGAACCTGTTGCTGGTGGCATTTTCCAAAATGCATCACCTGAAGAATGCGGCGGCGGATGCCGCGGCAGGAACGGACGGGCAATTATTTGTTTTCTTCATCATGGTGGTGGCGGCGGCCGAGGTAAGCGTGGGACTGGCCATTATTGTCATGATGTACCGCAATATTCATTCAGTAGATGTGAATTTCCTGAATCGTTTAAAACATTGATGAAGTATAGTAGATTGTTATGCAGAACGCTTTACAAATAGTTTACCTGATACCGCTGCTCCCGCTGATCGGTTTCCTGGTCAATGGCCTGGGGAGAAAGTACCTGTCGAAATCACTGATCGCGATCATTGGTTCCGGTGTGATCCTGGGTTCTTTCGCCCTTAGTATCTGGGTATTCCTGCAGGTGAGGGGCGGTAATACGCACGAGGCGCATTATTTTAATTTCCTGGAAGTGGGTTCCCTGAAGATCCCTTTTTCATTTAAGATAGACCAGCTTTCTTCCTTATTCCTGCTGATCATTACCGGTGTCGGGTTCCTGATCCATGTTTATTCCACCGCTTATATGAAGGAAGAGAAGACAGAACACTATGGAAGGTATTTTTCTTTCCTGAACCTCTTTGTGTTCTCCATGCTCCTCCTGGTGATGGGCGCCAATTTCGTAATTATGTTCATCGGGTGGGAGGGCGTGGGTCTCTGTTCTTACCTGCTGATCGGGTACTGGTTCAAAAACCAGGAATACAACAAAGCCGCCAACAAGGCCTTTATCATGAACCGTATCGGCGACCTGGCCTTCCTGATCGCCATCTTCTGGCTGATCGCTAAGCTCGGTACGGTATCATACAGCGAAGTTTTCTCGGCAGCCAATCTCGCCAAACTGAAACCGGTTGATATTACTGTCATTACATTATTGCTCTTTGTCGGTGCCACCGGAAAAAGCGCGCAGATACCGCTCTACACCTGGTTGCCCGATGCAATGGCCGGTCCCACACCCGTATCGGCCCTGATCCATGCCGCTACAATGGTAACGGCCGGCATCTATATGATCGCCCGGAGCAATCTCCTGTATTCCCTCTCACCCTTAACGATGGATGTTGTCGCCATTACCGGTTTGGCTACCGCCTTGCTGGCGGCCACCATCGCGATGAAGCAGAATGATATCAAGAAAGTGCTGGCCTATTCAACTGTGAGCCAGTTGGGTTTTATGTTCCTTGCATTGGGAACCGGCGCTTATGTGGCCGCTGTTTTCCATGTAATGACACATGCTTTCTTCAAAGCCCTTTTATTCCTTGGCAGCGGCAGTGTGATCCATGCCATGAGCGGCGACCAGGATATCCGTAATATGGGCGGACTGAGCAAAAAATTAAAGATCACCTATATCACTTTCCTGATCGGTTGTATCGCCATTGCAGGTATTCCCCCGTTCAGCGGATTCTTTTCCAAGGATGCCATCTTGCTGAGCGCTTTTGGCAGGAGTCCCGTGCTCTATGGTATCGCCCTGTTCACGGCCCTGCTGACCGCTTTCTATATGTTCCGTTTATTGTTCGTCACGTTCACCGGCAAATTCAGGGGAACGGAGGAACAGGAACATCACTTGCATGAAAGTCCGGCAGCCATGACCATACCACTGGTCATACTGGCCATTCTTTCCATAATCGGCGGTTTAGTAGGAATTCCGGAAGTGCTGATGCATGGAGGTGATAAACTTAGCGCCTATCTTTCCCCGGTGATCGGTGCGCAGGAAGGGCATACTGTTTCTCATTCTACGGAATATATGCTGATGACGGTTTCCACCTTACTGGTCCTGGCCATGATTCTCTTTGCCTGGTTCAAATTCAGGAATTACCAGCGCCGGGAGGCAAAAGGGTTCGGAAAACTGCTCGAGAACAAATGGTATGTGGATGAACTGTTTGAAAAAATAATTGTACAACCCCTGCACCGTTTTGGCGGTTTCCTGAATTCCGTGATGGAAAATAAAGTGATCGATGGTTTCGTAAACGGAGTGGGTAAAGTTGTCAACTATGGCAGCCGCCAGATGCGGTTGCTGCAGAGCGGGCAGGTGGCCAACTATGTGCTGCTGATGGTGGCCAGTATGGTTGTCCTGTTTGTGATACAGTTCTTTTTGAGAAAATAGGACCCGTCCCGTGAGGGCCGGTAACTGAAATATTAATAGAAACTACCGACGCGATAAGCTATGATTGCTTTTTTACTGATATTGATCCCCCTGCTGACCGGTTTGGTCACTTTCTTTTTCAGGAATGAAAAAGCGGCGAGGTCATGGGCATTGCTTTCGGCCCTGGCCACACTCGCGGTTTCTGTACTGGGAATGACGCTGATGAAGGAGGAAAAATACCTCCAGTTCACCCGCGAATGGCTGCCGGTACTCAACAGCAGTTTCTCCCTGCAACTGGATGGCATGGGCCAGATGCTTTGTTTGCTGAATGCGGTTGCTTATCCGCTGGTCATATTATCAACCTGGAAAAGTTCTTACAGGAGGGCCAATAATTTTTTCGCGCTCATGCTGCTGGCACAAGCCGGGATGATGGGGGTCTTCCTCGCCACGGACGCGCTGCTGTTCTATTTCT
>CAZEZE010000357.1:0-3285 GCA_964516445.1 uncultured Chitinophaga sp.
ACCTATCCGACCGCCGGGACTAAAGATGTGAGGTTGATCGTGACCAATAGCAAAGGTTGTATCGACACGGCCGATGTGACGATCACTGTTCTCGATAAACCGCCGCTTTCACTGGCTTTTGCCGACACCCTGATCTGCCGCAACGATGTCATCCAATTAACGGCAACGGGCACCGGAAGTTTCAGCTGGACACCGCCGGTCAATATCACCGGCGCCAATACTGCAACGCCCACGGTTGCCCCGCCCATCACCACCTGGTATTATGTCGACCTTGATGATAATGGTTGCCTGAACAGGGATTCTGTACGGGTGCGGGTTGTTAATTCCGTTACGCTACAGGCGATCGGGGATACGACGATCTGCGAGGGTGATGCCATTCAGTTAAATGCCATATCCGACGGGTTAAGCTTCAGCTGGACACCCACGGCCAATCTCAGCAATCCCAACATCATCAACCCCATTGCTATCACCAGTAATACTACCCGTTATTATATCCTTGCTTCTATCGGCAGTTGCAGTGCAGTGGATTCGGTGGATG
Organism: uncultured Chitinophaga sp.; assembly: GCA_964516445.1. Lineage (GTDB taxonomy): Bacteria > Bacteroidota > Bacteroidia > Chitinophagales > Chitinophagaceae > JJ008. The sequence goes on from CAZEZE010000357.1 coordinate 539, forward strand.
TGACCACCGTTCCTTACCCCGGAGCCAATGCAGGTACGGGCCCCCAGATCTGTTACAATACAGCAGGGCAGTTAAACGCCAGTATTGTGGGCACTTCCTTTAGCTGGTCGCCTACCAGCTATATGGACAACCCGAATGTCCTGAACCCGAATGTATTCCCGCCGCGCACTACGCAGTATATACTAACGGTAACGGATACTCTTAGCGGTTGTCCCAAGCCTACCCGTGATACGGTCCTGGTGATCGTTCAACCCAAGATCAGGGCCTGGGCAGGAAGGGATACCACGGTAGTGGTCGGTCAGCCGCTCCAGTTTTTTGGATCGGGCGGTGTGGGTTATCTCTGGAGCCCGGCAACGGGACTTGACAATACTACGATCTTCAACCCGGTAGGTGTGTATGATGCCAGCATAGATTCTGTGAGGTATAAACTGATCGTCATGGATTCCATCGGCTGCGCAGACTCCGCTTATGTAACGGTGTTTGTTTTCAAAACGAACCCTTATGTATTCGTTCCAACTGCCTTTACTCCCAACAACGACGGGCTGAATGATGTGATCCGCCCCATTGCGGTGGGGATCCGCAACATCAATTATTTCGCCGTTTACAATCGCTGGGGCGAACGTGTATTCTATACCACGGCCAACAAGCATGGCTGGAATGGCATCCATAATGGTAAGCCCCAGGCCAGCGGGGTGTATGTGTGGATGCTGCAGGCGGTTGATTATACCGGGAAAACCCTGTTCCTGAAAGGGACGGTGACGCTGATAAGGTGAATGGTGAATAGTGAATGGTGAATGGGACTCTGCCCTTTTTAATATTTCCTGCTGAGAATAAGAATTTCTCAAAAAAAATTTACTGAAACTCAATTCAGTTCTTAATTTTAGAAGTAGTTACTGCGCCGATTCAAATAAATTTTATGTTCCTATCATTGAATCATCAGCGCCTCCATGTGTATACAGCTTCCCTGGAATTTGTAGTTGAATGCTACAGGCTAACCACCAAACTTCCTAATGAAGAGAAATTTGGGATGATTACTCAAATTCGCAGAGCGGCTCTTTCTGTTCATCTGAATATTGCCGAAGGCTGTTCCCGAAAATCGGAAACAGAACGGAAAAGATTTTACGAAATTGCAAGAGGGTCCCTTATAGAGATCGATGCAGCGCTTGATATCGCCGAAAAAGTCGGCTATCTGAATAACCATATGACGGATATTCTTGGTGAAAAAATGATAAGATGCTTTAAATTGCTTACCGGTATGTTAAAGTAGGGTACACAGTGCTTTAGTACACTATTCACCATTAACCATTGACCATTCACTAATATGCCCAACATCGTATTCATCACCGGAGCCACTGCGGGTTTTGGAAAAGCCTGCACCTACAAATTTGCCTCCCATGGCTATGACCTGATCATCAATGGACGAAGGACCGACCGCCTGCAGCAACTGGCGGATGAGATCGAGACAAAATACAATGTGGCGGTACTCCAGTTGCCCTTTGATGTTCGGGAACAGGATGCTGTAACAACCGCCATTGATCGTATGCCGGAGGAATGGAAAAAGATCGATGTTTTGGTCAATAATGCCGGTCTTGCAGTGGGAAGGGATTATTTTGAGGAGGGCAACTTTGATGACTGGAACAGGATGATCGACACCAACGTAAAGGGTTTTTTGTATGTAGCCAAAGCTGTGTCTCAACTGATGGCGAAGCAGGGCCATGGCCATATTATCAACCTCGGATCCATTGCCGGCAAGGAAGTTTATGAGAAAGGAAACGTATACTGTGCCACCAAGTTCGCAGTGGATGCCCTGAGTCAGTCTATGCGGATCGACCTGCTTCGGCACGGGATCAAGGTAACCGCCATTAATCCGGGGGCTGCCGAAACCGAATTCTCCCTGGTTCGTTTCAAGGGAGATGAGATCACTGCTAAAAAGATCTATGATGGTCTTCAGCCTCTTACCGCCGAAGACGTGGCGGAAGTGATCTGGTACTGCACTACGCTGCCTCCCCATGTTTGTATCAACGACCTCTCCATTACCTGTACCCGGCAGGCCAGCACCATCTATTTTAACCGGAAGCCGGGTTGATGCCGGTCAACAATTTGCCCCGAACCGGGATTTTCTGTTATCTTAGGGGAATTCCCGCCTTATCCTCCTCCGTTGGCCTGAAACTTGCCGTATTTTCCCCATGAAAATGTACCTGAAATGAAAAGTTTATTGCCTGAAATTTAAACCCCGGAAAAGCAGTATCTATATTTATGCTGAAGTACCAATTCCATAGAGAAAAACTTATGAACCAGTCCCGTATCCTTCTCGCAGCGTTATTGCTTTTCGGCAGCACGGCATTTTCCCAGGAAGTTTTACGCCAGCAATCCTGCAGCAACGAATCCATCAGCAAACAGGCCGACAGCCTGAGGAACCATTATACAAAGGATGGTTATATCCTGGTCAGGGAAGCCTCCATGACGATGGAAAGCGAATACGAAATGCCTGTGATCGTGCCCCTTACCCAGGGAAGCTGGTACCAGTTCGTTTTCATCGGCGACTTCTCTTCCAAGCTATACGAGGTGCGTATGTATGACTGGAAGGAAAGGATGGTCATCTTCCGCCAGAAAAAATGGGGCGAAGTGGACGGAAACGTGATCAGCTATACTTTCGTACCGCAATTCTCCGAGTTTCACATGATCAAACCCGTACAGGTGAACAAGCAAAAGAAAAAGAACCTCTGTGGCTATGTGATGATGTTCAA
>CAZEZE010000358.1:0-3232 GCA_964516445.1 uncultured Chitinophaga sp.
CGTACCCCTTTCTTTATTAATATAAGCTGTAATGTTTACGAGACCCTTTTTTTTCCTGCTGACGGTTTTCTTTCTTTTTTCCCTCGCCGGAACGGCCCAGAAAAAACCCGCGGCAAGATACCCGAGCCTTTTATGGGAGATCAGCGGTAACGGTCTTACTAAACCCTCCTACCTCTTCGGCACCATGCATGTGAGCAGTAAAATGGTTTTTCACCTGAGCGATTCCTTCTATATAGCACTCAGGAACGTGGATGCCGTGGCCCTGGAACTGAACCCCGACCTCTGGCAGGGACAGATGGTAAGCCTGAACAGGCAGAAACAGAACTATGTGGATTTTGTACAGTCACCCCGCGGCGACTACCTCACCGAAAACTCTTTCCGCATCAGCAAATATGACGAAGAGCTGAAAATGGCCCTCAGCAGCGAACCCACTATCGTCAACAGCCTGCTTTACCGAAGCTATAAGGAGCGGGAAGACTTTGAGGAAGATACCTTCCTCGACCTGTATATCTTTCAGACGGGTAAGAAGCTGGGTAAAAGGGCCACAGGGGTAGAGGATTATTTTGAGACCGAAAAGATCGTGATGGAAGCCTATGCCGATATGGCTAAGGAAAAAAAGAAGAAATCGATCGACTGGGATGGTGAATCGAGGTATGATATCGGCGAGAAACTGCAGGATGCCTATCGCCGTGGCGACCTTGATATGATGGATTCACTCGACAGGATGATGGACCGCTCTGAGGCCTTTACCGAAAAATTCCTGTTCAAAAGGAACGAGGTACAGGCCCATTCCATTGATACCATCATTAAAAAGAATTCGCTTTTTGTGGGTGTGGGCGCCGCCCATTTACCGGGGCCCAGGGGCATTATCGAGATCCTTCGCAAAAAGGGTTACCGGCTGCGCCCGATCAGGATGACCGACAGGGATGCGATGCAGAAAGAGACCATTGACAAGGTAAAAGTGCCGGTCTGGTTCTCCACCCAAACCTCGGAAGATGGCTTTTATTCCGTATCCATGCCGGGTCCTCTTTACAAGCTCAGCGATGAATACCAGGAACTTGACCGCCGGCAGTATTCCGATATGAGCAACGGCGCTTACTACCTGGTCACCCGTGTAAGAACCCATGCTCCCTTCATGGGACAGGATGAGAAAGATGTGCTGAAAAAGGTGGATAGTGTACTGTATGAAAATATACCCGGGAAGATCCTTTCTAAAAAGATCATTAACCGGAATGGGTATACCGGCTATGATATCAGCAACCGCACCCGCAGGGGCGACCTCCAGCGCTATCATATTTTTATCACGCCTTTCGAGATCCTGTTCTTTAAAATGAGCGGCAAGGAGGATTATGTGCAGGGTAAGGAAGCCGAACAGTTCTTCTCTTCCATACAGCTGGAGGAAGCCGTGGTTACCCCTGTTGCCTTTGAACCGAAGCAGGGAGGCTTTACGGTCCGGTTCCCCTCGGCGCCATCCGAGTACGTGAATAGTATCACAACAGACGGGATGGACCGCTGGGAATATGAGTCGGTTGACAGGACAACGGGTGATGCCTGTTTCATCCTGAAAAAATCGGTGTATAATTTCCGCTTCCTCGATGAGGATACATTTGACCTGGCGCTGATGGAGGAATCTTTCCGTAACCCCGATCACTTTGACAGGCAACTGAGCCGGAAACTATTTTCATTCAACGGCTACCCGGCACTGGATACCCGTGAAAAGATGAAAGACGGTTCGGTGCTGCAGGCAAGATTCATCATCCGAGGGCCTCATTATTATATAATCGCTGCAAAAAGCGATCGTTCCAACGCCGACTTCAATTCCTTTTTCAGTTCATTTAATTTCACTCCCTTCAGGTATGAAGCCGCCACGGCATATACCGATACCTTCATGCATTTCAGGGTGAACACACCCGTGGCCCCCCAGATCAATGAAGAGCTGAGACAGCAGATCGAGAAGACCGATAACGATATGGCCAACGGGAACAATTCCTCAGGCTATATCAGCTACTGGCCCAAAACGAAGAACGGCCTGTTCAGGAGCAGCCTCACCGGCGAGATCATCGGCGTAAGCATACAGGAATATCCCCGGTATTATTATGTGCGTGATTCGGCCAGGTTCTGGACCAATGAGATCGAGGATTATTATAAAAGGACCGACCTCTACCTCCACAGGTCCGATACCATTTCGATGAGCAATGCAGTAAAAGGATGCCGGTTCATACTCAGGGATACCGGCTCTTCCCGGACCATAATCCGGATGGTATTGCTTAAGGATAACTATACCTTCAGCCTGGTCACTATGGGCGATACCCTGGCTGCCGGCAGCCCCTTTGTGTATTCTTTCTTTAACAGCTTTGCACCCGGGGAGAAAAAACTGGGCCGCAGCATCTATGAGAACAGGCTGGATGAATTCTTCGACGACCTGTTCTGCAGGGACAGCGCCGTTCAGGCCCGGGCAAGACAATCCCTTTCCAGCGTTTATTTTGGCGAAAAGGGAGTGCCAAAGATCATGGAAGCCATTGCACGGCTGAACCATTCCGATAAGGAATACTTCAACACCAAGAGCAAACTCATCGCTGAGCTCGGTTATATAAGGGATACCACAAAGGCCGTGGTGGTGGATCACCTCAGGAAGATCTTTGAACAGACAGCCGATACCAGTCTTTTCCAGAATGAAGTGCTGACCGCCCTTACCCGGCATAAGACAAAGGCGGCGTACCAGTTATTCAAAGAACTGATATTGCAGGACCCGCCGATCTTTGAGAACAGTTATGACTATTCCACCCTCTTCGCCAGCCTGGAAGACTCCTTGCCGCTTACCCGCGAACTGTTCCCCGACCTGCTGCAGCTGGCATCACTCAGCGATTACAAGGACGATGTGTTATCCCTGCTGGTGACACTGGTGGACAGCAGTGTCATCAAAGCCGCCGATTATGAGGACTATTTTTCCAGGATCTATTTTGATGCCCGTGTGGAATTAAAAAGACAAAGGGTGAAAGACGAGAAGATCATGGAGAAGGAAGCAATGAAGGAGGAAGATGATGATGAGTACCGCGGCTACAATTACAGGGACGGCGACGACAAATCCAACCTGGATGAATACAGTGTGCTGCTGATCCCTTTTTATGCAAAGAACAATAACGTAAGATCCTTTTTTGAGAACCTGCTGAAGTCGAAGGAACCGGATGTGCGGCTTAGTACTGCCGTACTGCTGTTAAGGAATGGTCTTCCC
>CAZEZE010000359.1:0-3208 GCA_964516445.1 uncultured Chitinophaga sp.
ATATCAACTGCAGCGCCGGTATCAAAGCCCTGAGTGATGTGATCTGCACCAGCAGTAATGCCAAAGCTGTGGTAGAAAGCTTTCCCAAAGAACAAAAGATCATTTTCGCCCCGGACAGAAACCTGGGTGCTTATATCAACAAGGTTACCGGCCGCGATATGTTGCTTTGGAACGGCGCCTGCATGGTGCATGAAATTTTCAGCCTGGAAAAAATTATGAAATTAAAAATCAGGCATCCGAACGCCAAACTTATCGCGCATCCCGAATGCGAGGAGCCGATCCTGAAATTAGCGGATTTCATCGGCTCTACAACAGGTCTGCTGAAATACACACAGTCAGACGCCTCACAGGAATACATCGTAGCAACTGAAACAGGAATCCTTCACCAGATGATGAAAGCGAGCCCGCTAAAGACATTCATCCCCGCTCCGCCCAATAACAGCTGCGCCTGCAACGATTGCCCGCATATGAAACTGAATACACTGGAGAAACTTTATCTCTGTATGGAGTACGAGGTACCGGAAATAATGATGGACGAGCAACTCCGGATTGCTGCTAAAATTCCCATCGACAGGATGCTGGAAATTTCTGCTAAAGCCGGGTTATAAAAAGGAACAACCTTTTTTAATCTGTTTAGGAAGTATGAAAAAAGGGTTACTGTTTATTTTATGGTGCTGTACTACTGGTGCGATTGCCCAAAAACAACTCCGGAACGGCGGATTTGAAAAATGGAAAGATACCGCGGGTGGGAAGATCCCCCTTCATTGGTCCGTTGAAATGGTGGCGGCACTCCATCACAGCCCGTCCGATTCAGCCAGGGAAGGACAAAAAGCGCTGATACTCTCCACCTGGTATAGTTATGTGGAGGGCCATTTTTTTTATGGTGATCATCTGCAGCCGGATCACGAAAAGTGGACTGATTACAAGGTACCATTTAAAGGAAAACCCCGGAAACTGACCGGGTGGTTTCGTTATACACACCCCATCCATCCGAATGATTCGGCAAGTTGCAGGGTGTTGATTATAGACAGGAATAACGATACACTTGCATACGGACAGCAATTATTCCCGGTCACCCAAAACTGGACAACATTCGAGCTACCGCTGATGTATTTTTCCTCAAAACCGGCCTATAAGATCGCCATTTATTTTACCTCTGCAGAAGGAAGAGGAGGCATGAACGACGATAGTTATCCCAACAGGCTTTATCTAGACGGGCTGAAATTTGTTTACAGGAAAGAATGATTTTTCATTTAAAGGAATAAAATAATATTTATGAAAAAGTCTTTTTTCGTTTTAGTAATGGGGTTATTTATTTCAGGCCGGTCGATTGCCGGGTTAAACCCGGCTGACAGCATCCCGGTAAACCCCTCCGATGTGGTATCTGTAGACGCGATCATTCACACCCTCTATGATGTTATCTCTGGTCCGGCCGGGGAGAAAAGAAACTGGGAAAGAATGCGGACCCTTTTTATCCCGGAGGCAAAACTGATGGCTACGGGAAAACGGGCAGACGGCAGCATGGGGAAAAGAGTGATGTCAATAGAGGATTATATCAGTACATCGGGGCCATTTTTGGAAAAGGACGGTTTTTTTGAACGGGAGATCGGAAGGACAACAGATCAATATGGTTCCGTTGTTCATGTTTTCAGCAGCTACGATTCCAAAAGGACGCTCAAAGACGAAAAACCCTTTATGCGGGGAATTAACAGCATACAGTTGTGGAATGACGGCAAGCGCTGGTGGATCGTATCGGTATTCTGGCAGTCGGAAACGCCGGATAACCCCATACCCGGAAAGTATCTTAAGCAGGACTCACAATGATGCAAGCAAGTCGCGCACTTTTTCTTTAATAAGGTCTCTCACTTTGTTGAACTCCCCGGGTTCCATGTTCCTGGGGTCTGGAATCTCCCAGTCAATAAATTTTTTGGCCGGCATCCAGGGACAGGCATCGCCGCAGCCCATGGTTACCACCGCATCAAACGGCGCGTATTGCTCCACCTCTTTTAATGATTTTGATGCATGAGCGCCAAGGTCATAATTCAATTCTTTCATAGCCGCAATGGCCTTTGGGTTCACGATAGCCGACGGCTTGCTTCCCGCGCTATAAGCCTCAACGCTTTCGCCACCAAGCAAACGGGCAAAAGCCTGGCTCATCTGGGAGCGGTTGCTGTTCTCCACACAAACAAAAAGCAGCCTCTTTTTATTCACCGGCATTTTCATAACGGTCGCTGTTGAAGGACAAATATGACTAAACTCTTTTGATTCTTTTACCGGCTCCGGCACCGCCGCGCGGTCGATCTTCTGAAACCCCTTTTTTTCAAAATAGGTCTCAGCCGTTTCGGTTAGCAGGTATAATTCTTTTATCCCCGATCTTTTTGCAAATTCAAACATCGCTTTCAGCAACTGCGCTGCCATCCCCTTGTTCCTGTAACCGGCGTCTGTCGCCAAACTGCGCAATAGCCCGTATTCGCCGTATTGTTCCAGGCCAACAACGCCGACTATTTGGTCCTTTTCTTTTATAATCCAGAATCGCTGTTTTCCGGGAATAATATCTTCGACCGGAAGTTCATTCGCGGTCAGCAGCGCGATGATGGCAGGCAGATCCTCGTTGATGGCCGCCGTTACCTGGTAAACTGTTTGCATAGTTATTGATTTAAAACAGGCTCCCTCTAATGGGAGCCTGCTTGTTACGTTAGCAGCAACCCCAGTCGGCCAGGCCGCCGCAACAACCACCACCGTGATTGTTTTGCGTGTTTGTGTTCATGGCTATACTTTTTATAATGAAAAAATAAGTGACGCACTAGCAGCAGCCGTTTCCGGGCTCACAGCATTTCCTGTCATCCTTTGCGGGCTTCTCCGCATATACCGTGATACTCGAAATCCTTGTATTGCCTTTTTTATATTCAGCGATCTCTTCGGCGCTTAAATACGCGGCAAGGATCTCATCCGGAATGGTAATGGTCTTGTCTTTTTGCAGGATCATGCCGGTAAAACCCGCCTCTTCTATGATACCCAGGTATTCGCTTTTCTGGATAGCCCCCGAAACACAACCTGCATATAACTCTGCCACCTCTTTCCATTTTGCGGGTAATTCACCTTCCAACACAATGTCTGAAATAGAAAAGTGGCCACCGGGTTTCAGCACGCGGTAGATCTCGCCGAACACTTTGTGTTTGTTGGGCACCAGGTTGAGTACACAATTGCT
>CAZEZE010000360.1:0-3201 GCA_964516445.1 uncultured Chitinophaga sp.
TTGAACAGAAGTAGCCTTAACTGATGCAGTTGGTTTAATCTCTGCCATGATCTTAATTTTTAGTTTTTTGAAATGTTAGATATAATAAACCCGTTAATTGTACAATGCTAAGAAAAAAGATTATACAAAAAACCCCGTCCTTCATATTTCCGGATAGGGAGCGTCAAGTTAGGGATTTTTTCAAACGAAACAAGTGCCTGATTAATAATTTGATAATAAAATGGAGCCTTTATTACAGATAGATACCGCACCCGGTTTTATTGATCTTACTCATACCGGAGGGCTTCGATGGGGTTCAGTTTTCCGGCCTTACGCGCAGGGTAAAATCCGGCGGCCAATCCCACCAGTGTGCAGATGATCACCCCGTAAAAAACCCAGTTCCAGGGCACCACGAACCCGGTTTTAAGGACAATGGAAAACAGGTTTCCCACCGCCACACCCAGCAGGATGCCCAAAATGGCTCCCAATACGCTGATGATGATGGCTTCCAGCAAAAACTGGCTGCTTACGGCCCCGCTTTTGCCCCCGATGGCCTTTACCAGGCCCACTTCACGGGTGCGTTCCGATACCGCCACCAGCATGATGTTCATGAGCCCGATGGCGGCGCCGATCAGGGTGATCAGCCCGATGACGGTGGCGGAAACGGTAAGAAAACGAAGGCTGTTCATGGCCTTCTCTGCAACGCTGTCGCTGCGGTCGATCACAAAATTGTTGTCCTCCGTGGTATTGAGTTTGCGGACGGCCCGGAAGATCCCTTCCGCCTCTCCCATGGCCTCAGCCACTTTCATCAGGTCGCCGGCCATCACCCCCACCACAAAGGAAAAGCCTGAGGGAAAATTCCGGTCCACATTCGTATACGTGGAAATAACCAGGTTATCCCTGCTGAAACCAAAGGAAGAACCCCGGCTTTCCAGCACTCCCAGCACACGGTAAGGAATATTATTCAGCCGTACCACCATGTTCACGGAGCGCTCCACCCCTTCTTTGAATAATTTTTTAGCCACATCATAACCCAGCAGGCAAACATTTCTTCCCGACAGCACATCCTGCCGGTTCAGGTTGCGGCCGGCCAGCAGGGTAAACCCGTTCAACTGGAGATAATTCTCATCCCCGCCAAAGAGCATTACATTGGGACTGGTCTTCCTCGTCTCATGAGATAATATATTGTTACGGTTACCGAAAATGGAAATGCTTTTCAGCGCGGGGAAATGGTAACGCTGCACAAAATTCTCCGCTTCATCTTTGGTGATGATCTTGCCCAGGCTTGATTTTTTTTCCTTGCGCTTGCCCTTTTTGGAAAGTTTGACCTGTTCATTATTATCACCGCCAAAACGGATATTCCTTTCCTTGAAACGGATGGTAAAGGCATTGGCCCCCATCGTGGAAAAACTTTCGGTGAATTTCTGGTTCATGGCCTGGATGGCAGTGATGATGCCGATCAGTGCCATAATGCCAAAAGCGATGATGGATACAGTGAGACCGGTGCGCAGCCGGTTGCTACGGACCGTACGAAAAGCAAGGGAAAAAACGTCAGGGAAGTTCATACCAGGACCCGAAATTAACGAATTGGCGGAAGGCCTGATGATTTAACCGCGACGGGGATCAAAAATAAAACCAGTACAACAACAGGTCGGGGAATATACCCAGCAGGATCACCAGGGCGGCCATAATCACAAGGGTCCATTTGAAAGCCGGGCTGACCTGGATGCCTGGATCGTTACCTTCCCTGAAATACATGGCCTGTATCACCCGGAAATAATAATATACGCTGATCGCCGCCATCAGCACGGCAAAGATCACCAGCCAGAGATTATTCCCGGCGCCCATTACTGATTTGAGCATGTAAAACTTGGAAAGGAACCCGGCTGTGAGCGGTATGCCGGCCAATGAGAGCAGAAAGATGGTCACCAGGGCCGCGAGCAGGGGCTGGTGTTTTGCAAACCCGTTGAATCCGTTGAACGTATAATCATGCATTTTAATCAATACGGCAAATATCCCGATCGTGGCCAGGCTATATGCTACCGTGTAAAGTAACAGGCCTTCCCTGGCTTCTGTGTTCAGCGCATAAAGGGAGAGCATCATGAATCCGGCCTGCGCGATACTGGAATAGGCCAGCATCCTTTTTACACTTTGCTGGAAAACGGCGGTGATATTACCTATGAACAGGGTGGCCGCTGTAATAATGGCCACAAACAACTGCCATTTGGGCTGGAGAACGAAATAACCGTCGCCGAAAAGCCGGATAAACCCAATGAACACGGCGGCCTTTACAATGGTCGCCATAAAAGAAGTGAAAACCGTCGGGGCGCCATCATATACGTCCGGTGTCCAGAAATGAAAGGGAGCCAGCGACACTTTGAAAGACATGGAAAATAATAACAGGAACAAGCCCGCCATCATCAATGCAGAGGGAAGCTGTTCAGGACCCAGCCGCAGGTAAATGCTGAAGGAGCCGGTTGCCCCGTACATCAGGGCTATACCCATCAGCATGATACCGGTGGAAAATGAACCCAGCAGGAAATACTTCAGCGATGCTTCATTACTCTTCAGGTTCCGTTTATCGGCGCCTGTAAGAATGTAAAGTGGTATGGAAATGATCTCGATCCCGAGAAATAATATCAGAAGCGTTTTAAAAGTGGTAACAAGGATGATCCCGCTGGTGACGAAAAAGATCAGCGCAAAATAATCAGCCTGGTAGATCCCCACTTTTTCCATATCGCTTGCCGATAAGAGGAAATACAACAATATAGCAAGGATAGCGGTCGTGTTGAACAGCAGGCTGAAACGGTCGATCCCGATCATGTCATGGGTATTCACCTGGAAGAGCACCGTCCCGTTCATTTCCAGGATATTCACCAGCAGTAAAATGACCATCCCGGCGATTCCCGTTGCACGGACAGCAGCCTTGCTCTTCAGCAGGATGCCGCTGAACATCATCACTACACCCCAGACAGCCGATAGTATTAAAGCGTTCATAATTTATTTTACTTCTTTCGTTCCAGCAGTGTCTGCCGTACAAAATCAAATTTTTCATTCAGGATGCCCGACACTCCTGCCGTCTCATCCAACATCAGTTGCGGGTACACTCCCAGTACAAAAATGATCAGGACAATTATTCCCAGCGCCGCTTTTTCATTCCACGCGATATCTTTTGCCTGCAGCGTGAGCTCATTGGCTTCCCCGTAAAAAACTTTACGGATC
>CAZEZE010000361.1:0-3187 GCA_964516445.1 uncultured Chitinophaga sp.
ATCCTGTTAATTTGTGATACAGATACGCTTATGCCGAAATGGAAAACGATTATCATCCTGGGGATCATTACCCTGTCCCTGTTTCCGGTGTATCTCCTGTACACCTACCTGCAACAGGTAATGAAACCACGTGATTCGCTAGGGCATTTCTTTTTCTGGATGTTTACCGTATTGCTGATGATCTTTTTATATACTTTTTTATTGGTGCTGCTGATCAAGTTACTGTTCCCGGGAGCCTGAGCATCTGATACGGAAATGAAAATTCCGCGATAGAGTTCCCTCTGATGCACATCAATTCTCTTATGATTTTGCTTCATTGTTTACAGTAAGTTCCTATTTTTACCCCGCTTAATTCAACTGCTATGTCAAATAACTTACTGAAAGGAAAGAAAGGGATCATCTTCGGTGCGCTGGATGAAAAATCCATTGCCTGGAAAACCGCGCTGCGCTGTTACGAAGAAGGCGCACAGATCGTATTGTCCAATGCGCCGGTGGCCCTGCGGATGGGTGAGATCAATAAACTCGCGGAAGCCTGCGGCAATGCGCCGGTAATCGGTGCAGACGTAACGAGTATGGACGACCTGAAGAATCTTTTTGAAAAATCCATGGACCATTTCGGGGGTAAGATCGATTTCATACTGCATTCCATCGGGATGAGCCTGAATGTCAGAAAAGGCAAGCATTATACCGAATTGAATTATGAATGGAACCAGAAGACACTGGACATATCTGCCATGAGCCTTCACCGGGTGCTCCGTACGGCCTGGGACCTGGATGCCCTGAATGATTGGGGCAGCGTGGTCGCGCTAACCTATATCGCTGCGCAAAGGGTGTTCCCGGATTATAACGAGATGGCTGATGCCAAGGCCCTGCTGGAAAGTGTGACCCGGAGTTTTGGTTACCACTATGGCGCTAAAAAGAAAGTTCGTGTAAATACGGTTTCGCAATCACCCACCCGCACAACCGCCGGAAGCGGGGTAAAAGGCTTTGACGGCTTTATCAATTATGCCGAAGCGATGAGCCCCCTGGGAAATGCCAGCGGGGAGGATTGCGCCAACTATTGCGTCACACTTTTCAGCGACCTCACGAAATATGTGACCATGCAGAACCTGTTCCATGATGGCGGATTCAGTTTTACAGGTGTGACGGCGGGAGTGATTGAGAAGATGTAAAACCCCACCCCATCCCTTCACACCCCCTGTCCCCCTAAAGGGGAGACTTAGCTCAAATAAACTTTCAAGTAGCATATTTTACTAAAGCAGAAAACCTCCAAATGGAGGCTTTCTGCTTAAAGACTATTTCATTGTTGTAATGACTTGTCGGTATAAGTCACCCCTTTAGGGGGACAGGGGGTGTGATGGGGCAGGGGGCTTTAATATTCATCTTCATTAAACAAAAAATCATCCTGCGTAGGATAATCCGGCCAGATATCTTCGATGGTTTCGTATACATCTCCTTCGTCTTCCAGTTCCTGCAGGTTTTCCACCACTTCAATGGGCGCACCGCTACGGATGGAATAATCGATCAGTTCATCTTTTGTCGCCGGCCAGGGGGCGTCTTCCAGGTACGAGGCTAATTCTAAGGTCCAGAACATTCGCTCAGTATTTAAATTTCAGAACAAGGTTTATTAACTGCCAGGGGGAGCATACAACCCCTTAATTTTCCGCAAAAGTAGTTGTATTAACGAATTTTCCAAATCCTTAGTTGTAAACGGGTTTTTGAATAAATTCTTAAAAATCAGCGGCTTTTAACCAGCTTCTTTTTTGCCGCTGCCCGCTTTTGCAGATATTTGATCTAATAATAACTCCAACGGCTGCATGATCACCGGAAAAAATATCTACAAGCGTTACGGAAACCTGGAAGTTCTCAAGGGAGTAAATATCGATATTGGCAGGGGTGAGGTAGTTTCTATTGTGGGCCCTTCGGGATCCGGGAAAAGCACTCTTTTACATATCCTGGGAACACTGGATAAGGCTGATATGGGTGAAGTGAACATGAATAATACGTTGATCAGCGCGCTGAGTGGTAAAAAGCTTGCCTCTTTCCGGAACAGGCATATCGGTTTTGTCTTCCAGTTCCATCATTTGTTACCGGAGTTCACGGCGCTAGAAAATGTTTGCATACCCGGCTGGCTGGGAGGGCGAAAAAAGGCAGAGGTTAAGGCGGAGGCGGAACGGTTATTGGAAATGCTCGGTCTTTCAGACAGATTTGAAAATAAGCCCAACCAGCTTTCCGGCGGGGAACAGCAGCGGGTGGCGGTGGCCCGTGCCCTGATCAATAAACCCGATATCGTATTTGCTGATGAACCCAGCGGCAACCTGGATACCGCGAACGCGAAAGACCTGCACCGTTTATTCTTTGATCTCAGGGATAAATTCAACCAGACCTTCCTGATCGTAACCCATAACGAGGAACTGGCAAGACTGAGTGACCGGGTCTTGCAGATGATCGACGGAAAGATCGTGACTCCGGTCTCCTGAACAGCTTGTTAAACTCTGGGCTTCCATGGAATTTCCTCTGCTTTCAGTGTAAAAGCGACGAAGCGGCTCAGTACAAAAAGATAGTCGCTGAGACGGTTGAGGTAGATAATGATCAATGGTTCTATTTCTTCATTTTTCTTTTGCAATCTGACACAGCAGCGTTCCGCCCTGCGGCAAACACATCGGGCCACATGCAGCGTGGAAGCGGCAATATGACCACCGGGGAGTATGAAGGACCTCATCGGGGGAAGGATCTCATTCATCTTATCCATCTCTTTTTCCAGTACTATGATATCCTCTTCATTAAGGTCGGGGATCTTAAGTTTGGGTTCTTTCTCCGGATCGCAGGCCAGTGCCGAACCGATGGTGAATAGCCTGTCCTGGACCTCCTGCAGCACATGCGGAACCGGTTCCGTTTTCAGGTGGTCGCGGCAAAGCCCGATAAAGGAGTTCAGTTCATCCACCGTTCCGTAGGCCTCAATACGGCGGTGTGCTTTGGAGACCTTGGTACCGCCGATCAGTGAAGTGGTACCTTTGTCGCCTGTTTTGGTATAGATCTTTGATGACATGATTCGTTTTTACGGGTAAACAATCGCCTTTTCGTTTTTCTTATCGCTTTCCACCAGGCCGTCCCTCAGACGTATCACCCGGCGGGCATGGTTGGCGATATCTTCTTCGTGGGTCACCACCACAAGGGTGTTCCCGTT
>CAZEZE010000362.1:0-3183 GCA_964516445.1 uncultured Chitinophaga sp.
AAGCTGATCCCCTGTCGGGGCAGGCAGTTTAATGGTTTTTTATTGACCCCGGCCTCCCGGCCCCCTTCTCCGGGAGGAGCGGGAGAAATAGTAACGAACGGATAATTAATTTTTAACTGTGAACAAAAGAGCTTTATACGCGATCATGGTGGCCCTGCTGCTTCCGCTCGTGGCCTATTTTATCGTAAAACGGCAGAGCGAGAATGCCATTCACATGCCCCCGCACTATTATGCGGATACCGTAAATGAGGTCGTCAAAAAAGGAAAGAAAGAGTATGATACGGTCTGGCACAAAGTGAAAGATTTTACGCTGACAAACCAGGAAGGCAAAACCATTACCTGGGACAGCCTGAAAGGGAAGATCGTCATTGCCGACCTGTTCTTTACCCGCTGTCCTACGATTTGCCCCGGTATGACCCGTAATATGAAACGGCTGGCCGAATCCATACATAACGGTAAAAAAGTGGGTGATAGAACAAACCGGCTGGTCCATTTTATCTCTTTCAGCATTGACCCGGAGCGGGATTCGGTGGAGCGGCTGAAATACTGGGCCGACCGCTTCCAGGTAGACCCCGAGTTATGGTGGCTGCTGACAGGCGACAAGCGAACCATTTATGACCTCGCATTACAAGAGATGAAAGTGGGAGTAGAGGATGGAGAAGACATTGATACAAATTTCATCCACAGCGATAAATTTATTCTGATCGATAGCAACCGTCATGTAAGGGGGTATTACAGCGGGCTGGATTCCGCTTCACTGGCCAGGTTGTCCGCCGATCTCGTGCTGCTGACCATGGAGAAAGACCCGAACAGGAAAAGTTTCTTCGCGGGTAAACTGCAGACCATCGCTGTTGTTTTCCTCCTGGCAATTTTCGGAGTGGGATTGTTGTTTTTCCTGTTACGTAAAAAGAATAACTGATGCTGAAACCTGTATGGAAAAAGGATGACAAGAAGGCCAGGAACCTAATCTTCCTGTTCTCGGTCGTGCTGTTTGTCGCGATCGTATTGCTGTCCCGCGTGAATATCAAAGCGAACCTGGGTTTTGATGTACACCTCTTCGCAAAGGCCAATGCGATTATTAATTCACTGGTGGCCCTGTTCCTGGTTGCGGCGCTGATCGCCGTGAAGATGAAGAATTATAAGCTGCACCGTAATATCATGCTTTCTGCGCTGATGCTCTCCGTACTCTTCCTGGTTAGTTATGTCTGTCATCATTTGTTTGCCGGGGATACGAAATTCGGGGACGTGAATCATGATGAGATTCTGTCCATTACAGAAAAGGAGAATGTTGGCGTCAGCCGGTTAATTTATTATTTCATACTGGGAACGCATATACCGCTCGCGGGTATCATCCTTCCTTTCATTCTATTCTCCGCTTACCGGGGGCTCACCGGCGAATTTGCCAAGCACAAAAAGCTGGCCCGTATCACATGGCCCATCTGGTTCTATGTGGCGGTGACGGGTGTGCTGGTATACTGGATGATCAGTCCGTATTATTATTGAGGGCTGTCAGATCTTCAGCGCAAATAATTCCATTTCCTCATTCTTCCCTTTCAGGTCAACCAGGCCGAGCGATTCCGTTTGCCAGTCTTTCATATCCAGTAATTCCATTACTTCTTTTGAAATCACGAATTTCTGGTTCAGATCAGTACAGGCACTCCGGATACGCGCTGCGGTATTAATGGTATTGCCGCTCATTACCAGGTCCTTTTTGATGATGCCAACCTGTCCAACCGTAACAGTACCTGTATGGATGCCGGCCTTGTATTCGGGAATGATACCGTAACGGCGCTTAAAACGATCCGTTTTTTTATTCAGTTCTTTCCGGGCAGTCAGCAGGGAAGCCACCGCCCTTTGGGCGTTTTCTTTTGATTCGGGCCACCAGACCACGATCTCATCGCCCACGTACTGGTAAATGCGGCCATTGTTCTCAATGAAACCGGAAGAGATGTAAAAGATAAAATCACGGATGAACTTGAAATATTCCCGGTGTCCCAGTTTTTCAGCAATCGGTGTTGAGTCGGTCAGGTCGAGAAACATGATGATCCTTCTTTCTTCCCGGGGTTGCAGGTATTTTCCAATGATGATATTGAAGAAAACACCCCGTGAATACTTTTCATTGACCTCCATGGCCAGCAGGGTGAAAACAAAAAGTAACAGCCATTCCGGCATTTTTTCCAGTAACAGGCGACGGTGCAGGAGATTGTAGGTAAATTTTTCAAAGGAAGCCGGAAGGGTATGACCGGCGATCAGCCATTCATACGACATGTAAATAAAGAAAGTCATCACGAACGCTGCCAGCAGCAACAACATTGTTTTTACAAACAGGTTGAACCACAGGGATGAGTCGCGCAGGTAATTGCGAAGGGTAAACACAAGGAAATAACCCAGTACAAGGCTGATGATAAATACATTCAGCTCGCGGACCAGGACTTCTTTGAACAAATTGGTTTCCGGCTGGTAATACTTTCCCGGCAGCACACCTATTGCTTTGCGCCAGCTAAAAAAAATCATGTCAGCAATGGTCCATGCAGCAGCAATGGCAAGTACGATCCTTCGCTGGCGTCCTTTTATGGAAGAACCCCGGGTTAATATGGACTTTGCGGATCGGGACATGGTAAAATAATGGCGGTAAAGGCCATTGGTAAAAAATCATGCCGTTTTCCGCTATCGGGCATAATTAGCAGGGAGTATCCTAAAATCAGTTCTTAAATTCGTTGCTGTGTATGCATTAATTGATCACCCACACTTCATTCCCTTTCAGCAATTTGTCCAGATCGGCCGGTTTTTTTGCACTGGCCTCTTCGATCTGCCGGGTCATCATCTCCTCATAACAAGGTCGGTCGGTCTGGTAGAATACGCCAAAAGGCCTGGGAAGATGCCCCTCGGCTGAGGGGTTGTCGAATATGCGGGTCAGAATCTGGGCCTTGTAAATATCAGCATCGTCATGTATCCACAGGTCATCTTTACTATACCCGTTGTTCAGGTCAACCACGATAGGTTTAAACCCATCCAGTTTAATACCCTTATCGCCGGCAGCGCCAAAAACCAGTGGCTGGCCCTGCTCCAGGAACAGGGTTTCCCCGGCCTTTGTTGACTTCTCCGTAAAGATCTCAAAAGCGCCGTCATTAAAGATGTTGCAGTTCTGGTAGATCTCCAGGAAAGAAGCTCCTTTGTGCTGGT
>CAZEZE010000363.1:0-3180 GCA_964516445.1 uncultured Chitinophaga sp.
CATAAATATTTCCCCTTTTGCCCATTATTTTTCAATTACTTAGTCAGTTTTTGGGCTTGTTTTGATGCATGCCCATCCAATTATTTTTTTGCCCGTAAATTGCCCCCTTATCGAAATTATTACCCGCCAAATTGAGAGATGCCTTTACCAACTGAACTGATAAAAACCGAACTGAACACTTTTGAGTCCCGCTTTAAGGCGGCTGTCAGCAGTCAATCTCCGCTTCTGGACCGCATTATGCGATACATTGTCAAACGGAAAGGAAAACAACTCAGACCCATGTTTGTACTGCTCTCCGCCAAATTATGCGGGGAGATAAATGACACTTCCTACCGGGCAGCCTCACTGGTAGAACTTTTACATACCGCAACCCTGGTGCATGATGATGTTGTGGATGATTCCATGGAAAGAAGGGGTTTTTTTTCAGTATATGCTCTCTGGAAAGCCAAAGCCACTGTTCTCATCGGAGATTACCTGCTGGCAAAAGGCCTCCTGGTTTCACTGGAAAACAATGATTATAAGGTACTTCACCTTCTTTCCGATGCAGTAAAAAAAATGAGTGAGGGGGAATTGTTGCAGATGGAAAAGGCCCGGAGCCTGAATATCAAAGAGGATATCTATTACGAAATCATCCGGAATAAAACAGCATCATTGCTTGCCTCCGCCTGCGGGGCCGGTGCATGGAGTACCAGCAACGACCTGGCGGTCACCGAAAAAGTGCAGCAATTCGGGGAAAAAACCGGTATGGCTTTCCAGATAAAGGACGATCTTTTCGATTACACGAGCGAAAAGATCGGCAAACCAACGGGAAATGATATCAAGGAAAAAAAACTGACCCTCCCGCTGATCTATACGCTGAATAAGGTGGACAGGGCAACCCGGAAAAAGATCATTTATATTGTAAAGAATAACAACCGTGACAGGGAAAAAGTAAAATGGGTGATCGATACCGTTATACAATCAGGTGGAATCGAATACGCCGCGAACAGGATGAATGCATTCAAGAAGGAGGCGCTGGACATACTGCACCAGTTCCCTGAAAGCCCCGCCAGGCAAGGATTAGAAGACATGGTTTTATATGTAACAGACCGGAAGTACTGACGCAGCGCCGGGAACTAAAACGGCAGAACAGATGATGGAGAAGCGATGGAATATACGAACAGCAGATGAAGCAATGGTCAGTTCACTTCAACAGTCATTGAAAGTAGCTCCCATCCTGTGCCGCATCCTGGTACAGCGCGGTTTGGATTCTTTTGAAAAAGCAAAAGATTTCTTCCGGCCGGATCTTTCCAGCCTGCACAGTCCATGGCTGATGAAGGATATGGAAAAAGCGGTGAACAGGGTCATGACCGCCATCCACAGACATGAAAAGATCCTTGTTTTCGGCGATTATGATGTTGACGGCACCACGGCCGTTGCCTGTATGTTCCGGTTTCTCCGGGGTATTCACAACGAACTGGATTTTTATATACCCCACCGCTACCGGGAGGGATACGGAGTAAGTAAAGCGGGTATCGATTTTGCGAAAGAAAACGGTTTCACCCTCATTATCGCGCTTGACTGCGGTATCAAGTCTGCTGACCTGATCACCTATGCCAAAGGTCTGCAGATCGATTTTATTGTTTGCGACCATCACCTTCCGGATGATAAACTTCCGCCCGCCGCGGCCATCCTGAATCCGAAACAAAAAGACTGTCCTTACCCTTATAAGGAACTTTGTGGCTGCGGAGTGGGATATAAACTAATCACTGCCCTGACTGAAAGAATGGGTTTGCCCCCTGGAACGCCGTTTGAGTATCTTGACCTGGTAGCAACGGCCATTGCAGCCGATATCGTTCCGGTAACGGATGAGAACAGGATACTGGCCTTTCATGGTCTTATCAAAGCCAATAAAGATCCCAACCCCGGGATAAAGGCCCTGATCCGGCTCAGCGGGCTGCAAAAAGAGATCCATATCACCAACCTGGTGTTTATGATCGCGCCCCGTGTAAACGCTGCCGGCAGGATGGATGATGCAACCAAGGCTGTCAGGATGTTTGTCGCCGGGACCGAAGAAGAGGCGCTTCACTATGCTGAAATGCTGCACAGTGACAACACGGACCGGAAAGAGGCCGACAGCAGTATTACTGCAGAAGCATTATCAATGATCAATGAACGGGAAGATTGGAAGAACAACAAATCAACCGTGGTCTTTCAACCCCACTGGCATAAAGGGGTGGTGGGAATCGTTGCTTCAAGACTCATTGAACATTACTATCGTCCCACCGTTGTGCTCACCCGCTCCGGTGATTATGCAGCGGGAAGTGCAAGGAGTGTCCCGGGTTTCAATTTATATGAGGCCATACATGCCTGCAGGGAACATTTGCTGGGGTATGGAGGTCATTTTGCCGCCGCCGGACTGACGCTTGAACTGGACCAGGTGGAACCGTTCCGTGAAAGATTTGAAAAGGTCGTTTCCGCTACCATAGACCCCGCACTCCTGGTACCGGAAATAGTGATCGATGCGGAGATCCGCTTGCGTGACATTCAACCAGTTTTTTATAAGATCCTCTGCCAGATGGAACCATACGGACCGGAGAACCTCCGTCCCGTTTTCATTGCCCGTGGAGTTAATGATACCGGCTGGTCAAAAATCGTCAAAGAGGAACATATCCGGTTTTCACTGAAGCAGGATCAGGCAACCCTTACCGGTATTGGCTTTAGTATGGCGGAAAAATTCAGCCTGTTGCAGCAAAAAAAACCGGTTGATATTGTTTTTACGATCGATGAGAACGAATGGAACGGCAATACTTCGCTTCAAATGAAAATAATTGACCTGCGCCTTACCGAAAAATGATTTTCGATTATCCTACATTTGTTTCCCGAAACTGCTCCAATGAAACAATTTTTACTTATCACAATTTTCACCCTTTCACTAACGGCCAATGATAGTGCAACTGCACAAAGCAGTACCAGTACTTTAGATGTGATAAGCTGGAACCTCGAATATTTCGGTGCGCCTTATGCCAGCGGACCCGCCGATAAAGACCTGCAGGAAGCCAACGCCAAAAAACTTATGCGGTATTTTGATGCCGACATCTACGGACTCGTGGAAATAGTTGATACCGTTCACCTGAGAAAGCTCAGGGATTCCCTCGGAACAAATTTCGAATACATTATCGCTCCCTACAGTACCGATGG
>CAZEZE010000364.1:0-3174 GCA_964516445.1 uncultured Chitinophaga sp.
GGCCTGCTGGAATTCCTCTGCCTGAAATACGTGGGGGATAAACCGGAAAACAACGGCGGTTTGTTTCATGCACTGGTCGATTTTTCCATCCCCGAAAATATCCTGAAACTCTGTGCCGCGAGGCTGGACAGCGTGGTACCCGGCGCTAAAATTGCCGGCATGGTGCAGTTGAGAGAAATGAAAAAAGATGATAATACCGATAACGATGCGCCCTCCAGTTTTGAGATCGTTTCTTCGGTGCTGAGTACGAAAAATGGAAAAGAGTCCCTGGCGCGTTCTGTCGTTTCTTCAGGGCATGCCCCCTTTACCCCCGGTTCGAAAGCAGCCATCTCCGCCCTCCTCAACCAGGCAGGGGCCACCCTGCTTTGGAATTCCTTTACCGGCCCCACTTCTGATGTTTCGGTGGCGGTGAACGGTTATTATGAAGCCATGACACGGGCCTACAACGCGATTGTAACGGCAGAAATGAGTATGATCTACCAGCATTTCAGTCAGCTGTCTTCCGTTCAAAAGGATTATGATAAAACGCAAATCCGGAAAGTGCTGGATACACTGATGAGAAAAGGAGTGATCAAAGTGGACGTGGCCGACCGTACATTATCACTTGGTATAAAAAACAGCGATATGGAGGGAATCCTTAGTGTCATCACTACCAAGGTGACAGAGATCATGTTTGATTCGAAAACAGGCTGGTCGGCCGACCCCCCGATCGTGGACCCCAACCTGGGCTTTAACCCGAGGGGAAAACAGGGCATGCGGGAGGGCAGTTTCGCCGAAGCTGTTGGCGCCGTGGGGGATGCCATTGCCGATGTGAACGAATCCCTGCCCATTGTTGGATATTTTACCAAAAAAAGAAACAAGGATCCCAAATACATGACCGATAACCAGTATGTGCTGAAGGATTATAAATACATCCGGACGAATAAATTCTATCTCAACCTGAGCAAGTCTGTCAGCATACAGGTGCCGTTTCATACAGCCGGAAACCTGAGTGTAATGTTTGACAGGATGGGAACGGATACGCGTTATTTCCGGGAAGTGAATATGAACGATGCTTCTTTTGAAAAGCGCAGTGTTTATTTCCAGGTCGACCTGGACTTTGTGGATGCGTTCGATTATATTATCAACTTTGTGACTGTCAACTTCCGTAAAAAATACAGTAATGGGCAGAGTGATGTCACGGCCCAGTTACTGATCAATGGCAGTGATCTTAAAAAGGATATCAAACTCAAGGATATCGTGTACCCCCGACTGGGCATTACGGCCTCCGACTGGACGAATTATGAATACCAGGTGTGGTGGAGTTTCCGCGGCCGGACGGATCCCATTCGTTTCCCGGCATCGGAGAATCAATGGACCAAAAGCAGTGCCCCCGCTATCTCCTTAATCCCCCCGCTGGTTAAAGAAGTCATCGAACTGGATGCTGACCGGCTGGAATTTGCTAAAAACAATGTGGCCTCCGTTAGTATCAATTTCGCCGGCATTCAGGCGGGCGAACGCAAGGTAATTCGTTCTGTAGTACTGCGGGCCGATGACAAGTCGGCCAGCAGCAAGATCATAATTTATCATGATAAGGACAGCCCGTTGGTATACCAGCCAACCTGGTACAGTAAGGATAAGGGAAAGGCGCTGCTGGATATGAGCGTGATGAATACCCGGTACTTGTTCCTGACGCCGCCACCGGCTGAAAAATATGAAAAATGAACAAAAGGGTTAAACACAGGGTCTGCATTACGGGTATTTCCGTCAGGAGCGTTTTTCTGATACTGTTCACAGGTATCCGGTTCAGCCTATACGCGCAACCCGCCGTTCCAGATACGGGTATGCTGATAGCAGGTTTGAGATGCTATCAGGATGCTAAAGATGATGCCGGCTGGAATTACCTGCCCGAAAAAGGTAAACTGGCAGTGGATGAAAATAAAAAAGCGTTATCCTTTGTACAATATTTATATACACCGGTGGCAGCCAAGGGAAAGGATACTATATCCCAAAAAGTGGTTACCGGAGTAAGAGCGGATTTTAAATTTACCTATGCCGTGGATGCGGCCCAGGTTGCCGGGGCGGAAGCAGCACTCCGGGGGTTCTTCGCCGGACGTCCTGTTCATATCAACGGGCCACAGCCTGTTACAGAAGCAGTTTATACTATCCTGGAGGAGACTGTTCATTCCGGGAAACGGGAAAGCAGGATTGTCCTGAAAGGGAAAGCAACCCTGAAAGCGCCTTCCGGAATGGAAGTTAACATGGTACTGGATACGATGCTGGCCCGTCGGCTGGTAAAGGGGGTGTATGATTCTGTATCCGGACTGGCCATTCTGTTTGATCTGACTTTAGCCGGTTACCCCGGCAAAAAGGCACCGCATCATACAATGCTGATCAACCTCTACAATTTGCACGAGGATTATGTTCGGGACACCATATCTAATAACACCGGATACCTCCTGAAAAATTGGGAGGACGTGCAGCGGGAAATCTACATCGTATTTGACCTGGAGGGACGGCAGGCGATGAATGAATTTCTCGACTCAGTTGTTTTCCGGCTGAAACAGCAACGGGAAGATGGAAGCAATTTTTCCGTGGAACGCCTGATCACCGGTACGGATTGGAATAAACCCGGTGTTCTGACCATCCGTTATGACTGGTCGAAATTCAGCCATCAAGGCGACTGGTTTAAATATCAGTACCAAATACAATATTCTTTCAAAAACGGACGAACCCTGACCTATGGCTGGTATGAAGGTTCCAATTCGGCCATCTCGTTGGGGATCCCTTTCAGAAGAACAGAAGTGGAATTGGAAATGGATACGGCCGTTTTGAGAACCCGGCAGATTCTCACCAGTACCGTCAGCCTGGAATATCCATTTTTCGGGGAAACCAAACGGGAGGAAATTACCCTGAAACCGGGTGAGATCAGGAAATTTTACATCTATGATGATGCGAAAGGTTTTCCGGTATTTAAATATTCCATTAGCTGGCGTTTCCGGGATGGTACGGTGAAGAAGAAATCCGGTGAATCAAGCGATATATATCTCTATATAGGTGACCCGGATAATTGAATATGACCTGAGCAGGAACGGCTCATTAGGCAGACTATTTTTTTCGACACCATGATCAAAAAAAAGAATGGATCCATGAGTTGGGCATTCCCATATGGAAGTATCACAAAGAGGGTAATAC
>CAZEZE010000365.1:0-3123 GCA_964516445.1 uncultured Chitinophaga sp.
CAAAGCAGGAGAACTATTAGAAAAGATAAATATACCTGAAGATTTAAGAAAGCTAAAACCATCTGATCTTACAAGAGTTTGCACCGAATTACGGCAATTTATCATTGATGTGGTATCCGTAAACGGGGGGCATTTTGGCGCCAGCCTCGGGGTGGTGGAACTCACGGTTGCATTGCACTATGCATTCAATACGCCTTACGATCAGCTGGTCTGGGATGTGGGCCATCAGGCCTATGGGCATAAAATTTTAACCGGCCGCAGAAACGTTTTTCATACAAACAGGATTTATAAAGGCATCAGCGGATTTCCCAAAAGGTCTGAGAGCGAATATGATACATTTGGCGTAGGGCATTCCTCCACCTCCATCTCCGCAGCCCTTGGCATGGCCGTAGCCTCGAGGCTAAAAGGTGAAAAGGACAGGCAGCATATTGCCGTGATCGGTGACGGGGCCATGACTGCCGGTCTGGCCTTTGAAGCCCTCAACCATGGCGGTGTGGAAAACTCCAACCTGCTGATCATTCTGAATGATAACTGCATGAGCATTGACCCCAATGTGGGGGCTTTAAAAGAATACCTGACAGACATCACCACCTCACATACCTATAATAAAGTGAAGGATGAGATATGGAAGATGCTGGGGGTCATCAGCAAATTCGGTCCTAATGCACAAGCTATTGCCAGCAAGGTGGAATATGCCGTTAAATCGGCCCTGCTGAAACAAAGCAATCTTTTCGAATCCCTTCGATTCCGTTATTTCGGACCCATTGACGGCCATGATGTAAACCACCTGGTTAAGGTGATGCATGACCTGAAGGAAATTCCCGGACCAAAAATATTGCATTGCCTTACCGTTAAAGGAAAAGGTTTTGCACAGGCTGAAAAAGATCAGACCAGGTGGCATGCTCCTGGATTATTTGACAAGATTTCGGGAGAAATATTTAAACCGAAGGCCCATGAACCTCAGCCTCCCAAATACCAGGATGTATTCGGACATACCATCGTTGAGCTTGCAGAAAGAAACTCAAAAATAATCGGGGTCACCCCTGCCATGCCATCAGGATGTTCTCTTAACATCATGATGAAGGTTATGCCTTCCAGGGCTTTTGATGTAGGAATAGCGGAACAGCATGCCGTTACCTTCTCTGCCGGCATGGCCACACAGGGAATGATCCCTTACTGCAACATTTATTCTTCTTTTATGCAGCGAGCCTACGACCAGGTGGTGCATGACGTGGCTCTTCAAAAACTGAACGTCATCTTCTGCCTCGACAGGGGAGGAATAGCTGGTGCTGACGGTGCCACACACCATGGAGCTCTTGATTTTGCCTATATGCGCTGCATACCGAACATGATTGTTTCCGCTCCCATGAATGAAGAGGAACTGCGTAACCTCATGTACACTGCGCAGCATGAAAACATGGGACCTTTTTGCATACGTTATCCCCGCGGCAACGGTGTGATGATTGAATGGAAAACCCCCTTCCAGGCCATTCAGGTTGGAACGGGACGCAAACTAAGAGGGGGAGAGGAAGTGGCCATTCTCACCATCGGTCATCCCGGGAATTTTGCCGTACAGGCATGCGACCAGCTCGCCAAAGAAGGATTGTACCCTGCTCATTATGATTTGCGGTTTGTAAAACCCCTCGACCAGGTTCTTTTGCATCAGGTGTTCTCAGAATTCAGGAAGATCATTACGGTGGAAGATGCCTGCATCATGGGTGGATTCGGAAGTGCAGTGGCCGAATTTATGATTGACAACGGCTACCAGGCCAATATTGTTCGCCTGGGTATCCCCGACCGTTTTGTGGATCACGGTGAACAAACAGAACTTTACCGCGAATGCAATTATGATGCACAGGCTATTGCAGAAACCGTTCGCCAGCTTTCCACCACAGGCAGCACAGTTCTCGTATAAACTAACCGTTATACAAGGAGTTATTTATTGAGGCCAGCTGATTAAAAAAGCGGTTCTTTCAACACTGCCCTTAACCGGAGGGTTGAACTTGGTAACCCTGACCGAAATCTTTTTACAGTCACGAACCTGCTCCTTCAGCTTCTCAAGTATCCTGGATGCAACATGTTCAATCAGGTTTGAGCGGATGGCCATTTCCTGCTTAACAATATCATTGATCATGCAGTAATCCACCGTATCGGTCAGTTTATCCGACTGAAAAGAAGGTGACACATCAGCCGTCACATACACATCAACCCGGTAACGGCCTCCGATCACACTTTCTTCAGGCAAACAGCCGTGGCGGGCATGGCATTCAATACCTTCAACAGAAATAAGGTGTTCCATCAGGTCAGGCTTTTTGATGCTGTTTTGCCCAGCTGTCCTTCAGCTGCACGGTGCGGTTGAAAACCAGGTGGCCGGGTGTGGAACCGGAATCCACAGAAAAATAACCTTTCCTTATAAACTGAAATTTATCCCCGGCTTTGGCACTTTTCAGAGAAGGTTCAGCCAGTGCCCCTGTCACTACTTCAAGGCTATTGGGATTGATATAGTTTTTAAAATCTCCCTCTTCTGAGGACGGATCTTCCACCCTGAACAGGCGGTCATAGAGGTTCAGCGTAACCGGTATGGCATGGGCAGCGCTTACCCAGTGTATGGTTCCTTTTACGCTGATGCCGCTGGTATCATGACCGCTTTTGCTTTCAGGAAGATAAGAGCAATGCACTTCGGTTACCTGCCCCTCTGCATCTTTAACAAAGTTTTCGCAACGGATGATATAGGCATTTTTTAAACGAACCATCAGGCCTGGTCCAAGGCGGAAATATTTTTTTTCCGGATTTTCCACAAAGTCATCCCTTTCTATCCACAATTCCCCGGTGAATGGAAGTTCCCGTGTTCCGCCTCCATCAGGGGCTTCAGGATTATTTTCCCCGTGCAGCACTTCTTCCATTGCCTGTGGATAGTTGGTAATGATGAGCTTTAGCGGGTCCATCACGACCATTACCCGGCTGGCACGTTTATTCAGGTCTTCACGGATACAGAACTCCAGCAGCCCAACGTCAATGATGTTTTCCCTTCGTGCAATGCCTATGCGGTCACAGAACTCCCTTATGCTTTCGGGCGTATAGCCCCTTCTGCGCAGCCCACTGATGGTAGGCATGCGGGGATCA
>CAZEZE010000366.1:0-3090 GCA_964516445.1 uncultured Chitinophaga sp.
CGGTGCGCTTCATACACATATTCAAGGCCCTGGTGAATCAGCTTTTTATTTTGGCGTATCGCGGCAAGCCGTGAAGGATCTGCGGCGACTTCATTCCGCAGCAGTTCATTGACATACAATCCGGCGTCAACCGCGGCTATAGCTTTTTGCAGGTAAAAAGGATCACCGTTTTTGACATACATCCTGTGAAACCACTGACCATAAAGAGAAAAAATTTCGATAAATGTGTTTTCAGCATAAAATTGGTTTTGATGAGGTATTTGATAGGAAAGCAGATCCGCATCCGTGATATGGAATAATCCCTTTCGGATCGCGGAGTGGGATAGATCCAGGGAATCAATATCCAGATACACTTCCGCCAGTTTCACGTAGTACTTTGCGACTTCCCTGCGCCGGGTGCCATTATACTGTGCCATGAGCGTGTCAATGGCTTGACGGATCATCATGATTCCTGTATGGATCTGGGCGGGATCGGAATTTCGTGTTTCCGGGTGCGTTGCGACTTGCCCCTTGAGAAATAAAAGGGACGCTTTCCGTTCCCGGTAGTAAGGATCTTTCACGAGCGCGGGAAGCAAGGGCTCAGCTATCTGAATCCATGTTACAGATGCTGCCAGCGAATCCTGCTGGTAACGGAGATTCGCCAGGGCAAGTGCGTTGGCAAACGAACCTCTGGTATATCCTATGGAATCTGCCAATGTAAAACCCCTCAGATAGTATACTTGGGCAAGCGAATCTTTTTCCTCCGATTCCCTCAACGTACCGAGGTTGGTGTAAAGTCGAGTTAAACGCTGAATGTAGTCCAGTGGTTTCGCGGAGTTCGCAGCATAATGGAGAAGGCTTATTTCACACATTCGTCCATAGTGTCCGGCTTTTTCAAAATCACCCCTGCGCGTAAATATGTTGCAAATTTCGTTTTCGATAAACCACGCTTTTTCATCAAGCCAGCCTGATTTCGGGGCATGCGCGTGCGCAAGCAGGTAATAGCGGAGGGCTTGTTGAAAATCACCAAAGTTTCGCTGAAACCGGTGCGCAACAAACATGGCGGCTGACCGGATATGAGGGGCGGCTTCTTCAGGAGCAATGGCCGATTGTTGCAATAAAATATAACCGGTTGAATCGAGAAGCCGTTTGTCCCTGAGACTGTCAGCCGCGAGGATAGTCATATCCGTAAGGTGATGGTAAAATAGCGCAAGGTTGCCCGTTTGTAGAAAATGTGCTGCTGAATCAGCATGAAGCACATACAAGCTGCGAACCGGTGAGATCGTGCGTAATGTAGATTTGCCTTTGCAGGAAACAAAGCAGCCTGTTATACCGAGTAGAATATACAGTACCGGTTTCACGTACCGAAGGTAGTTTGAGGGTGAGGAGTTTCTTTACAACTAAATATAGACTTTTTTACCTTTTGGTGTCATGGGTAAGAAAATAGCTTGATGACATAGTGGTCATGATATCACCCCGGGTGATTGGACAGAAGTGCTTCAGGTATCCTTAGCTGCAACCGGTATGCAAGTAATAAAAGCAGGCACCTTGCGGCACCTGCTCTTAGGGTAATTTGGGTGATTAACAGGTTCCCTGTTTTGACATTGAGGATTGGTTCTCACATTTTGTCCTCTTTGGGGGAAGGGTCTTGGATTATTCAACCGTAATGTTAAACGTCCCATCCAGGACCAGTCCATAAGCGGGCATCTCTGCGCTCAGATGCAGGGTGTGCTGGCCCGGACTCATTTTCTTAAACATCAGGTAATAACCGTCCGCTGCTGCCGGTTGCGGAGTGCCGGTCACACACGGATCAAAACAATTGGGCAATTCCGGGTTTCCGGTGAAATAGAATAAGCCGGACTGAAACCGGTAGTCTTCCAGGTCTTCCAACGCCACCCCGTCCAGTGTCACAGCCAGGTCTTCGACGAGGTCGATAGCGGCTGCAGCACCCAGCGACAGGAATTCCTCCAGGGATTGACCAGGCTCGGGCTGGAAGTCCGGATCCGGACACGGATAATCGTTGATGTAGTTGATGATCGGAGTGAAAATGGCTTTTTCACGCGGCACTGTTACATCCACATTGTAGGTGCCTACACTGCCTGACAAAAAGAAGACATTGGGATCGTCCTGGTTCAGGGGATACACTTCCGGGCTAAAAATGGTCTCACAATCAAATGCCATCAACCGGACCCAGAAGTCCTCGGACCATTCGCCATAGGATTGGCCAAAAGGATGTGAGCCCGGAGGATACAACTTGCTGTTTGGATTTGACCTGGTGTCGATCTCAGTGGAGCCCTTAGTCCCGGGCTGCAGATCACTTTCCTCCTGGCAGGAAGTAAGCGCAAGCGTCAGGGCCATGACGAGAAGCATGAGTACATTGGGAAGGAATACCTTTTTCATTTGAAAATTAATTGGAGTGTAATGCCTACTCGGTTTTGGGGATTTTCGGCGAGGTCCCTGGCAGCACTGAAGAATGCTGTCGGAGATTGATACAGGTTGGTAGGGAATCTTAGCAGCAGGCTGAGGAGAAGGCTAAGGAGAAGGCTAAGCAGAAGGCTAAGGAGAAGGCTGAGGAGAAGGCTGAGGCTAAGGAAATTACTGGAAGGGAAGGAGGAGTTCAAGAATTGCGAATTATTTTATCCGCCGAAGCTTTAGCGAAGGTGGACGAATTACAATCAGTACTCCCCGGCGTTTTCGAAATGAACTGGGCGCACCTGAGTGCGCCGGTGAATGCAGAAACGCAGGGGCTGGGGGCAAAAGGAAGGAGGCAGGAGCGAGAAATTAAGAACCTGGTGGTAGCATAACCGAAACGACTTTCCCCGTTGGTAGTACCGATGATTTTTTTTCAATACACAAAAGGCACCATTTTAAATGTCTTTTGCATATATACCCGGTATGGCTCTCCCAGTTCCCGGGCCAGCGCTTTTTCTTCCATCCGGATCCGGAAATGGTAGGCCAGCAGCATGACGACACCGGTGACGGCAAGGCCGATATACGCGTGAAGGAGCAGCGAACAACCAAGCATGGCCACGTAGTTGCCCAGGTAACTGGGATGCCGAAGGTGAGCGTATGGCCCATGTTGGATCACACGCTGCTGGTCCTGCACCTGTA
>CAZEZE010000367.1:0-3066 GCA_964516445.1 uncultured Chitinophaga sp.
TCGCGATATCCACTATTTTATCGAAGAGGCCCTTGGCGTGGAAGCCGGCGGCCCCGGCCTCCGGGGAGAAAGCTTCCCTGCCCTCCAAAGGAGGGTTCTTGGAGTCCGGCAATATAGTAGTGCGTTTTGATATGCCGGGGTCTAAAACCCCTCCTTCGGTGGGGCTTGGGGAGGCTTTTTGTTTCTGAAACTCCGCTTCCGAAATATACTTATACGTTCCAAATGTGTACTCGAGCTTATTCCTGAAGTACCGGTCTTCTTTGGCTCCGAGAATGGGTGCGATCCCCGGCAGGGACACTTTGGCAATCCGTTGCAGTGCATCTACCACCTGCTGGTATTTGAATTTTAACTGTTCTTCGTAAGGGACCATCTGCCACTGGCAACCGCCGCAATCCCCGAAATGGCTGCAGAAAGGAGTTACACGACGTGGGGATAATTCATGAAAAATCAGCGGGAAACCTTCGGCCCAGTCCTTTTTGTTCTTGAAAAGGTATACATCCACCAGGTCGCCGGGTACTGTTCTTTCAATGAACACTACTTTCCCCTCCCAGCGTGCCAGGCTACGGCCCTCGGCGGCATAATCCTCCACCCTTATTTTCTCAATGATCCTGACTTTTTTCCTTTTTCGGGCCATCGGGCAAATGTAAGTGTTTAAAGGTTTAAGGTTTAAGAGTTTAAAGTTGTCGTGTGCTTTAGGCAGGCAACCCTGGAGCGGTTTAAAATGTCTTACACTTCAAAACACTCTAAAACCTTAAACCTTAGACTTTAAACCTTAAACTTTTCTTCCTTAAACTTATCTTTACCCGATTCATTCTGACTTATGAAACGATTTTACCTTTTATTTTCCCTGTTCCTTTCAGTTGCTGCTTTTTCGCAGGAAGGCTATGAGATCAGGCTCACATTCAAGCCTTTTAAAAACCAGTATGTCTACCTTGGACATTATTTTGGCAAAAGTTATCCCATCATCGACTCCGCCATGCTGAACGAAAAAAGCGAGGCTGTTTTCAAAGGCGCCAAAAAACTGAACGGTGGTATCTACCTGGTGGGTTATCCCAACAAGGCAGGTTTTTTTGAGATCCTGGTGGATAAGGAACAGCGTTTTTCCATCTTTGCCGATACGGCCACGATCGCCAAAGGTGCCCGTTTTGAAAATTCACCCGACAATGTGTTGTTCAGTTCCTACCAGCAAACCATGAGTTCGAAAGGCAGGGCCATCAATGGACTTCAGCAAGAATTAAAAAAAGCGGGCAATAAAACTGATTCCACTAAACTAATAGCAAACCTGACAAAACTGGACCAGGAAGTAAAAACCTACCGGGAAGACCTCATCAAAAAAAACCCGGCCAGTTTACTGACCAGCCTTCTCATTGCCATGCGGGAACCGGAGGTCCCTGCCAACCTGAAGGAACCGAAGAACAGGCAAGATTCGGTGGCCGCTTACGAGTTTTATAAAGGTCATTACTGGGAGGGCGTTAACTTCTGGGACGGACGGCTGGCCTATACCACATTCTTTGAAGAGAAACTGGATAAATATTTCAACCAGGTAGTGGCCCCGCACCCCGATTCTGTCATCAAAGAAATTGATTACATGCTGGGATATGGCAGCATTAACGAGGAGATGACCCGTTTCCTGCTGATCAAATTCGTGAACCGTTATCTCAACCAGAAATACATGTGGGAGGATGCCGTGTTTGTTCATTTGTTTGAAAAGTATTTTGCCAGCAGGACCTATCCCTGGCTGTCGGATGCCGGGAGAAAGATCATCACCGACCGGGCTTACAGCCTGATGGCAAATATCATGGGCAACCTGGCATCCGATATCGTTCTCCCGGATACCAGCGGACAGGTTAGCGGACTGTATGACCTAAAGGCCGACTATGTGGTAGTGGCCTTCTGGGATCCCACCTGCGGGCATTGCAAGGAGGTATTGCCAAGACTGGATTCATTTTATCATGCCAGATGGAAACCGGCGGGGCTGAAAATGTTCGCCGTTGCCAAGGAAACCGAGGGCACCAAAAAAGACTGGATGAATTTCATCCGGGAACAGAAGCTGGGGGAATGGACCCATGTTTATTATTCAAAGACCGAAGACAAGGCACGGATCGACAGCGGCACACCGGGCTATTCGCAGCTCTATGATGTGCAGACCTTTCCTACATTATATTTGCTGGATAAAGAAAAGAGGATCGTTGCCAAGAAACTGGCGGTGGACCAGATCGATGATGTGCTTCAGTTAAAAAGAAAGTCACAATAAAGCCGGTTACCTGCCGGCAAACAGAAACCTTTTCAACCCGCTATGAGAGTAACAGCATTATTATTCTGCATTTGCCTGGGGATGGCCGCCCATTTACCCGCCCAAACACTTTTCACCTATGGCAGGCACAGCGTGGATGCCAACGATTTTCTCCGGGCCTATAACAAGAACAACAGCGGCCCGGTGAATAATAAGGCCAGGGCGGTGAGCGACTATCTTGATCTGTTTATAAAATCCCGGTTAAAGATCCAGGAGGCCTATGACCGCCAGCTCGACACTTTTCCCATGATGAAAGCGGAGCTGGCCAACCTCCGGGCGCAGATCACGGAAAACTACATGACCGATCCCGGCCTTATCACCCGCATGGTCCATGAAGCTTTCCAGCGCAGCCAGAAAGATGTCCAGGTAGCGCATATCTTCATTTCTATCCGGAACGCCGGTGGATTTATCGACACTGTTGCCGCATTTAAGAAAAGAGATGAGATCCTTCAGCGGCTGAAGAACGGGGAAGATTTTGGTAAAACAGCCCGGTTATATTCAGATGACACTACGGCCCGGCACAATAACGGCGACCTGGGTTTTATCACAGTTTTTACCCTGCCTTATGAGTTTGAGAATGCCATCTATGGCACGGCCGTTGGTAAATACTCGGCACCTGTACGATCAAGGGCGGGATTCCACATTTTCAAAAAAACCGCTGAACGAAAAGCGGTGGGTAAAATCAAAGCGCAGCAATTATTACTCTCCATCCCCCCCGGTGCTGATGAAACGGTGAAAAAACAGATCGCGGCGAGAGCCGATTCATTGTATAA
>CAZEZE010000368.1:0-3058 GCA_964516445.1 uncultured Chitinophaga sp.
TGGCCAATAGAGAAAGAGTCAGTCTTCTTCTCATAAGCTGTTTGGTTAATGGTTAAACGCGTCAAGGGGAACGATCAGGGGCTGTTGTAAGGATAGTGGGGTGATCCGGGCAGCGGATTATTCTAACAGCACATTTCAGGGACAGACTCCTAAGATAATAAGATTATTGTAGCTGTCAAATTTTATTACAACAAATTACAGACAGTAAAACCCCGGCGGGAGAATGAAGGGTAAATACAGGTTAACCCGGGAACAGCATTTTGTAATCCACACTTACTTTCCCTTTTGAGATATCATTTAGTTTTCCCTTCATGAGTTTACGTTTCAGGGGTGTGATGTGGTCAATAAAGAGTTTTCCTTCGATATGGTCATATTCATGCAGGATCACTCTTGCTGTCAGTCCGGTAAATGTTTTAACCTGCTCCACGAAATGTTCATCCCGGTAACGGAGCGTAACTGTTTCCTGGCGGAATATATCTTCCCTTATTTTGGGAATACTCAGGCATCCTTCATTGTACTGCCATTCATCGCCTTCCAGTTCTACAATTTGGGCATTGATGAAAACAGCTTTAATGCCTTCATCCCCGGGATATTCTGCCTTTTCATCCTCCTCCATATTGCGGAACATTTGCAGGGTATCCACTACAAAGAGACGAATATCGCGGTTCACCTGCGGAGCAGCCAGTCCCACCCCGTTGCTGGCATACATGGTCTCCCACATATCCTCAACAAGCTTATGAAGCTGCGGATTATTGGCTTCAATATCCCCGGCTTTTTTCCTGAGCACCGGGTGTCCATATGCCACGATAGGGAGAATCATTCCTTAGACTAGTTTATTGAAGATCAGGCCTTTTGGGGCGAAATCATTTGCAAAATTACCCCGGATTTTTTAATTGGCCAATTGCAGGTTTCAGAATTAACTTTTATTGGGAAGAAGTTAATTCGTTAATTAGTTAACGACACCCCTCAGGTACTCCTGCAGCATTATAGTAGCGGCGATCTCATCCACCAGCGCCTTATTCCGGCGCTGCATTTTCTTCATCCCCATTTCCAGCATGGCATCCTTTGCCATTTTGGAAGTGAATCGTTCATCTACTTTTTTTATGGGTATGGAAGGGAAATATTTCTGCAGGGACCTGATACACCTTTCCACCAACGGTGTTGCGTGGGTATCGGAATCATCCCAGTTTTTGGGTTCGCCAATCAGGATCAATTCAACAGGTTCCCTTGAAAAATAATCCTTCAGAAAGGGGATGAGAAGTTTGGATTCCACCGTTGTCAAACCGGTTGCAATGATCTGTAAAGGGTCAGTTACGGCAATGCCGGTGCGTTTGAGGCCATAGTCTATGCAAAGGATACGGGGCATTACGGGTGAATGGTGTCCCGATAACGATCGGGAGGTGAATAGAGAATGAAGTTGCCTTTATTCATTACTGTTAATTGATGAACATATCTGTGATGACAAAGATCGCGAATACTACCGAAGCTATTCCATTAGCTGTCATAAATGCAAGATTCACCTTCCGGAGATCGGTTGGTTTTACGACTGAGTGCTGGTAATAAAGCATTCCGATAAAAACGGCGGTCCCGGTCCAGTACAACCATCCAAAATCCGCAAATATCCCGGCAAAAATAACAGCAGCCGCACTTACAATGTGAAAGAATTCAGACACCCGCAGCGCTCTTGTCTTACCCAGCCAGGCCGGGATGGAATAAAGCTGCTGGGATCTATCAAACTCCTCATCCTGCAGGGCATAAATGATATCAAAACCACTGACCCAGAAAAGAACGGCGATTGAAAACAGGACCGGTAGTAAAGCAAACTGACCGGTAACAGCGAGATACGCCCCGATCGGTGCCAGAGACAATCCCAGACCCAGGATCAAATGACATAACGGGGTAAATCTTTTTGTATAACTATAACCCAGGACAACTGCCAATGCCACCGGAGATAAAAAAAAGCATACCCTGTTAATAAAGAAACAAGTGACAATAAACAAAGTGCAGGAAACGATGGTAAAGATCAAAGCATTCTTTGGCGTAATAGCACCGGATGGAATTTCCCGAATCGCAGTTCTCGGGTTTTTTGCATCAAACTGCCTGTCGAGATAGCGGTTAAAGGCCATAGCGGCAGAACGGGCGAAGATCATGCAAAGGATGACGAGACAAAATTTTATGTATATAGCATCGCGGTCAAACTGAGCCGGAAAGATCCTGTTACGCCACCCGGGTACTACAGAGGTATACTCAAAAACACCAAGGGAAAACCCGATCAATGCAAATGGCATTGCAAAAATGGTGTGGGAGAATTTTATTAAAGAAAGATAACTTTTGACTTTACCCATAGAAATGTTCAATATTCAATGTTCAATGCTCAAATTACAAGTTTTATTATACCCCTTCAGGGAAGGGGGTATCGCGAAAATAGTGTGGGCGAACTTTTAAGGGAGAGGTAATTCTATTCCTTATTCATAAATAAATTATCAATACTCAATTTTCAATGCGCAATATACAAGAAGCTCCGCCAGCGGACTACCCGACTCACCGACTGCCGACTGCGGACTTCGGACTGCCGACTGCCGACTGCCCGACTGCCGACTGCCCGACTGCTTACTGCCCGACTGCTCCCACCCTCCCCCTCACCAACTCCCACAAAACCACCCCCGCAGCCGTCGCGATATTCAGCGAATGTTTCATTCCCAGTTGAGGTATCTCCAGGCAACCATCACATAACGCGATCGTGGATTGCTCCACCCCTGTTACCTCGTTGCCAAATATAACAGCGATCTTCTCATCCGGTTCAAACCCGATGGCGTTCAGTTGAAAGCTGCCTTCGGCCTGTTCGGCTGCATAAATATTATAGCCGGTTTCCCTTATATCGGCTATCGCCTCTGTTGCCGTTTTAAAATACTTCCAGTTCACCGTTTCTTCCGCGCCCAAAGCTGTTTTTTTGATCTCTTTATGCGGGGGTTTTGCCGAATAGCCTGTAATATAAATCGCTTCTACCAGGAAAGCATCCGAGGTACGGAACACACTGCCCACATTATAGGCGCTGCGG
>CAZEZE010000369.1:0-3058 GCA_964516445.1 uncultured Chitinophaga sp.
CGGTTTACGGGCAGGAAGGGAATGCTGTCAAAAGCAAGGCTACCGGTCAGCCGCTGTATACTCCGCCTTCCTGTATCGGGAAACCACCGGCCAGGATGTCCCGCGCAGAAATGATGGCGCAGACCATTTTGGTCGTTAAACCCAATCCGCCGATCATCCCGGAAAACCAGTTGAGAGTATTCAATGCGCTCGCAAAGATCATTAATGAAAATTACCTCTACACCGATTTCAGGGGTCTGGACTGGCCCGGAATTGAATCTGAATTCCGCAAAAAGATAACCAGGGGCCTGGGTACCGAGGAATTTTATCTGGAGCTGAAACAATTCGTTACCCGGCTGGGTGATAACCACTCATCGTTTGAATCACCGGTAATGGCCGAAGCAGTGAAAGAAAAACTCGCCGGTCAGAACAAATTCGTTGGCGTGGGAGCACTTTTCCAGGCTTTGAAAGAAACAAAACAAGTGACCGTGCTGGCGGTCATACCCGGTTCGCCGGCAGAACACAGCGGTTTGAAGCAGCATGACATTGTGATGGAAGTAGATGGCATTCCGTTGGTACAGAATGATACAGTGTACCCGCTTACGCGGGGACCGGAATGTACTGTGGCAACTCTCAAAGTCAGATCACCCGGTGAAGAACCACGCAACATCGAAGTGATCCGTGCCAGGGTAGCAGGCGCTATGCCGGTATATGCAAGAATGGTCCCCAACACAGGGAACCGCCGGATCGGTTATATTTTTCTTCCGACATTCTTCGACCTTACGGTCCCGGTCCAGGTAAAAAAGGCACTGGAAGAAATGGGCCAGCTTGATGGATTGATCCTTGATAACAGGATGAATGGAGGCGGGGCGGGCCAGGTTCTTTTACCGATGCTGAGCTATTTCACATCAGGTATCCTGGGTCACTTTGTTAGCCGTACAGACCGGCGGCCACTCGAGATCACCGCGACACCGGTCAAAAATTCGCAACAGGTGCCGCTTGTGATCCTGGTCAGCAAAAACACGGTCAGTTATGGAGAAGTCTTTGCCGGGGTATTACAGGATATAGGCCGCGCGAAAGTCGTTGGCCAGTCTACCACCGGACTGGTTGAAACTTTACGTGGATACCACTTTGCAGACAGTTCAAAGGCCTGGATCGCGGTAGAACGTTTTGACCCGGTAAGATCCCATACCAACTGGCAGGGCCAGGGTGTTAAGCCGGATATCGAAGCCCATGCTCAATGGGACCAATTCACATTTGAATCCGATCCTGCTCTGGCTGTTGCCCTGAAACTTTTTGCGGCAAAAGCAGAAGGATTGATCAGGTAGTTATTATTTCAGCGCAATAATCAATCATTCCGGGTTTACTTATAATCATGACTGCTGGCTCCCGGCTCTACAGGGGGTTTTTTACGTTCTATGAAAATTTATCTATCTTCCTGATGTAAAAACCAAACAACATGACAACTCCATCACGCAAGCCTTCCACTTTCCTCTTATTTCCCTGGGGATTGCTTTCCATCGTCCTCATCCTGGTACTCAGCCTTACCCTGAATAATGAGTGGTTCAGTAAAAACTGGAGCTGGATCGCTCTGGTGCTGATCATACCGGCGGCCATCCTGGAAAATTTTAAAGTGGGGTATTCCACCATGCGGATCATGTTCATGAAAGTGGTGTATTCCCTGTTATCTTTTCTGCTGGTAGGCATGGCTTTCGGCTCAGCGCTTACTTACTATTACAATATCAAATTCGCGGAATCAACTGCCACCATTAAGGCGATCACCCTGCCCTGGTATGTGCTGCTCGCCCTGGGGGTGCTGTTGCTGATACAGGTAGCCCAGCTTTTCAGTATGCTCAAAGCGGTGAAGAGGGAGTTTATGCAGATGGACCCGGACCAGTAAGCAGTCGGCAGTCGGGCAGTCTTCAGTCGGCAGTCCGCAGTCCGCAGTCGGTTCACTATAATTCGGGGTTTTGACTTCCGCCTTCGCCGAAGCTTCGGCGGGCTAGCCGGACTCCAGTCTCACGTATTCCTTAATGCCGTCTTTCGTTCGATAGGATAAAGTCGGCAGAATGAAGCATACAGTTGTAAAGTCATCACGCTATGATATGGGGTTCTGACTCCCGACTCCAGACTCAAGACTGTTTTATCGCCGCTTTTAAGAATGGCCAGGTGGGTAGCGAAGAAATGATCTTCAGTTCATCGCCCAAAGAACTTTCGTTATCCAGGAACCTCAGCACCTGCTGGGGTTTGTTTTTTTTGAAAAGGAGGGTAAATATCTTATCACCCGGGACCTTATTATGCTGAAGGATATATAAAAGCGTGCTGTCGTAAAAACGGAATCGCCGCGAACCGCCGGGCCTGGGGATGAAGGGATTTCCTTTTTTTACCAAACTTTCCACCAGTCGTGCAGAATGCTTCTGGATAAAGCGAAATGTATACCCGCTGGATCCCTTGGTCTGGCCGCCGGCTGTTCCAATATGGATGATCCGGCCGTTGACCGTTTGAAATACATGGTTGGTCATCGGGATGATACCGTTCTCTTCCTCAATGATTTTACAGGTTGTGTTCCCAAGAAAATCAGTGATATATTTTCTTAATCCCTCTTCGTATTCAGCCGGAGCGAGAAGTTTACCCGTAAATAAAGTGTATTCCACCAACGCCTTTGTTGCCGAAAAGGGTTTTACATAAACAAATGTGGTGCCGTGCTGCTGACCGGCCCTGAAGTCCATCAGGGTGGCTTCATCGGGATTGAAAACAGGGGCTGGCGTTTCGATCACCCATCCTTTAAAATGCTGGAGCAGGTAATACTCCCCTTTTCTCAATTGTGGCTTTTCAAACAGGAGACTGCTGAAAACATAATCAGCCAGGAACGTTTCATTTGCGGTATGTACGGCAGCCTGGTTGCCTTCATTCGTCACCGACCGGACTGCCGAAAACCGGATCTCGAAATTGGGTTGTTGCCTGATGATGGATAAACTATATTCATAGAAATCGATCCCCCGTATCATTTTATATTCATAAGGATCCAGTTCAAGCAACCGGGAGAAATCCCTGCTGTGAAACCAGGTCTTCTTCCACC
>CAZEZE010000370.1:0-3034 GCA_964516445.1 uncultured Chitinophaga sp.
TGATCAGCGAAGCCATGAACCTGAATTTCTGGCCCCGGGTTACGGTGCGCCAGCCGTCCAACCTGAAAGGACAGATCTATATACCCAGTGTCAATGTCATTCTTTGGATCGGCTGTATCCTGATGATACTCTATTTCCGGAGCTCCACGCATATGGAGGCCGCCTATGGCTTCTCCATCACTATCACCATGATGATGACCACTATCCTGCTCAGTTATTACCTGTATTTTAAACTGAAATGGAACAAGTGGGTCGTTATGGGTATCCTGGTGCTTTTTGCCACAGTGGAATCATCATTTTTTATTGCCAATGTTGCCAAAATCAGGGAACGATGGATGTTTCTCTTCTTTGAGCTGTTTATCTTCCTCGTTATGTATACCTGGTATTATGCGCGCAAGATCAATAACCGTTTTACCAAATTTTCAGATCTCGGGAAATATGCCCCCCTGATCAAAGAATTGAGTGAGGACGACCAGGTCCCGAAATTCTCCACGCACCTGATCTACCTGACCAAAGCGAATAACCGCCACCAGGTGGAGGAGAAGATCATCAACTCCATTTTCGCCAAAAAACCCAAAAGGGCCGATGTGTACTGGTTCCTGCACATCAACCGAACCGAACACCCCTACACACTATCCTATGATGTTTCCGAACTGCTGGATGATAAAGTGATCAAAGTAACCATCAATGCCGGTTTCAGGATCCAGCCCAAAACAGAGGTCTATTTTAAAAAGATCGTTCAGGACCTGGTGATCAAAAAAGAACTTAACCTTCATGTCCGCCCGGACGGGTCTACCAAATACAACACGCAACCCGATTTCAAATTCATTGTTATCGAAAAATTCCTTTCGGTGGAAAATGAATTCACCCTGAAAGAAGGATTATTGCTGAACTCGTATTTTTTCCTGAAAGGACTGGGACAAAGCGATGAAAAGGCATTTGGCCTTGACAAAAGCGATGTGGTGGTGGAAGACATCCCCCTGGTATATCACGCGGCAACACCGGTGGAAATGCAAAGAGTAAATAACTAAATTAACTTTACAGTATGTTCAGGATCCTTCTTTTCTTTTCCTCTCTGCTGCCCGCTATTCTTGTTTCTGCACAGGACAGCAGCAGCCGGTCCCTGGCTTTTTCAGGTTATGCAGAAATTTACTACCAGTATGATTTCCATCAACCACCCGCAGGTGATCGACCAGGCTTTGTGTACAGCCATAGCCGGCATAATGAGTTCAACCTGAACCTCGGTTTTGTAAAGGTGGCCTTTGCATCAGAACGGGCAAGGGCTAATCTTGCTTTTGCCGCAGGCACTTATGTTAATGCAAACTATGCAGCCGAACCGGGGGCGCTGAAAAATATTTTTGAAGCCAATGCCGGGGTAAAGCTCAGTAAGAAGGATAACCTGTGGCTGGATGCCGGGATTTTCCCTTCTCATATCGGATTTGAAAGTGCCGTCAGCAAAGACTGCTGGACTGTTACCCGGAGCATGCTGGCAGATAATACTCCTTATTTTGAAGCCGGTGTAAAAATAAACTATACTGCCTATGACGGGAAGTGGTTGCTTAGCGCGATGGCCCTGAATGGCTGGCAGCGGATCAAACGACTGAACGGGAACTCCATGCTGAGCTGGGGTACACAACTGCAATTCAAACCTTCGGAAAAGATACTGCTGAACTATAGTACCTTTTTAGGGACCGATAAACCCGACAGCGCAAGACAGCTTCGGTTCTTCCATAACTTCTATAGCATCCTAAGCCTTAGCAAAAAACTTGGCCTCATCACCGGATTTGACCTTGGATCCGAGGAAAGAATTACAACCGGCAGCAATACCTGGTTTGCGCCGGCAGTCATTGTTAAATATACACTAAGCGATAACTGGTCCCTTGCCGGCCGAATCGAATACTACCATGATAAATATGGGGTAATGATCCCATCAGGGACTGCCAAAGGTTTTCAAACAGCCGGCTATTCCCTGAATATTGATCTTATTCCTGCAAAAAATATCCTTGTCAGGCTGGAAGGAAAGACCCTTTGCAGTAAAGACGCTGTTTTCATAAAAGGGGGAAATGCCGTCCGAAAAAATTCTTCTGTATGCGCATCGCTGGCAGCAAGTTTTTGATGGCTGTCAAGCCGTATTTACAAAACATGCGCTACATTCACCAAAAGAACTACACCCATGAAATGGTTTGCCTCCCTGATCGCCGCCCTTTTTGCCGTTGCCGTTTCCGCCCAGGACAGCATGAGCTTTCATTACAAGATCTACGATACCCGCACCAAACAGATCGTTTCCGTTGACAAAATAGTGGCCGATATGGCGGAAGCCGATGTACTTTTCTTTGGTGAAGAACACAATGACAGCGCCGGGCATTACCTCGAAAACAAGATCTTCCGGGCGCTGCATGCGCAATACGGCGACAAGCTGGCATTAAGTATGGAAATGTTTGAAAGCGATAACCAACTTGCCCTCGATGAATACCTGGCCGGGAAAATAGATGCGGCCCGTTTTGCAAAAGATGTCCGCCTCTGGAGCAACTACAAGGATTATCGCCCCATGGTGGAATTTGCCAAAGAAAATAATCTGCCTGTGATCGCAGCCAACCCTCCCCGGCGTTATGTAACCCTGGTGGGCCGCCGGGGTATGAAGGCTCTCGACAGTCTGAGCGCAGACGCAAAATATTTTCTGCCCCCTCTTCCTTATGATACGCTCAGCGGCCGCTACCGTGA
Source organism: uncultured Chitinophaga sp. (assembly GCA_964516445.1). Lineage (GTDB taxonomy): Bacteria > Bacteroidota > Bacteroidia > Chitinophagales > Chitinophagaceae > JJ008. The sequence continues at coordinate 2,722 of CAZEZE010000370.1, forward strand.
AAAATTCATGGATATCATGAAAGGGAGCCCCGGCGGCGAGAATCCCAAAGTATATTACAGCCAGAGCCTCTGGGATGCGGGGATGGGCTATAGTATTTTTAGTTTTTGGAAAAAGAATAAGGATAAAAAGGTTTTTCATTGCGTGGGAAAATTCCATTGCGATGAAAAACTCGGAACGGCAGCGCAATTACAAATGCGCAGTAAAAAACTGAGGATATTAAATATCAGTTGTTTCCCGGATAAAAGTTTTGCGAACCCCGATATGTCCAGGTTTGAAAACCTGGGTGACTATGAGATCATTACCAATTTTGAT
>CAZEZE010000371.1:0-3000 GCA_964516445.1 uncultured Chitinophaga sp.
CCCATGGATGTATATGTATATACACTGAATGTGGAGTTTACCGATGGAACTAAAACAACTAAAAAGGGAGATATAACGTTAATAAGATAGAAACAGAGAAATCGTGATGTTGAAAAAAATAAGAAATATAATCCTTTCAGCCATTTGTGCCTTGTGCCTTGTGCCTTGCGCCTTTTCACAGGATCTGCATTTCTCGCAGTTTTTTAACACGCCTTTGCTCACCAATCCGGCGAATACCGGTTTTATTCCCGATGGCGACTATCGCATCGGCATCAATTACCGTAACCAGTGGGCCTCGGTTACACCCTTCCCGTATAAAACGATGAGCGCCTTCGGCGACTGGCAGACCATGCAGAACAGCGATAACACCGGCTGGCTCGGTCTCGGAGGGGTGATCCTTCGCGATGTAGCCGGTACCAGCGTACTTACATCCACAAAAATATATGGCTCGGTGGCTTACCACCAGATGATCAATGCAGGAAGCCTCGTGAGTCTTGGATTCAATGTGGGCTGGGCCAATAAAAGGATCAACACGACCAATCTTACTTTCCCCAGCCAATGGAACGGGAAATTCTTTGATGTACATCAAACCAGCGCGGCGCCCAAACTGGATGACAATAATATCAGTTACCTCGATATGCAGGTGGGGATGAACTACGCTTATTTTCCCAGTAACGATATCTATCTCAACGCGGGATTCTCGGCCATGCATGTCAACCGGCCAAAAGAATCCTTCTTTAACGAACAACCCGGCGGGAACAACCGGATACCGGTCCGTTACACGGCCTTCCTGAACGGCAGCTTCAAACTGAATGACCGTGTGATCGTCAACCCGAATGTGTACGGTTCCCTCCAGGCAAATGCCTATGAGATCGTCGGTGGGCTGAATGCCCATTATAATGCATCCGGCGACGGCGAAAAAGTGCTGATAGCCGGTGTCTATTACCGGTATAAAGATGCCATCATACCCATGGTGGGACTCAGTTTTAAGGACCTTACTTTCACCTTCAGCTATGATGTGACCACATCTTCGCTCAATAATTTCAATAACGGCAGGGGCGGTATGGAATTCTCCCTAATCAAACAAGGTGTGGTGGACAGGTATATGGGCAACCGAAGGGATGCTATGTGTCCCTCCTTTAAAACATACTGATTTCTTTTTTTTAGCCACAGATTACACAGATTTTCACAGATCAAACTCTTTTACTTGCAGTGATCAGTTCCAATCTGTCTACTAAGCGTCATCCGTGTGCTATTCCAATGATTTAACAGCACCTTGAAGTTCGTTTAAGTGCGTCTTTTTAGAATATCCCTTATTTATCCGATTTTTACAACCTCACTACAATAAGCTATGATGGAAACCACCGCAGGCGCAACCCTTACATCGGAACACATCACCCGGTTCAAAAAGATTGTCGGGGATGCTTTTGTTTTATACGATGAAGATTCACTCCGGCGTTATGGACATGATGAGACGGAGGACCTTCATTTTCCTCCCGAAGTCGTGATCAAACCACGGACCGCGGAAGAGATCAGTGAGATTCTGAAGATATGCAATGCAAATAAAATTCCGGTTACACCCCGTGGAGCCGGCACTGGTTTAAGCGGTGGCGCCTTACCGCATTTGGGCGGTGTGCTGCTATCTACTGAACGGATGAATTCCATCCTGCAGATCGATGAACGCAACCTTCAGGTGATCACCGAGCCGGGAGTGATAACCGAAGTATTGCAGGATTCCGTAAAAGAAAAAGGACTTTTTTATCCGCCGGATCCTGCCAGCCGCGGCTCCTGTTTCATCGGCGGTAATATCTCCGAGAACAGTGGCGGACCCAAGGCCGTGAAGTACGGCGTGGTGAAGGATTATGTACTGAATCTCGAAATGGTTTTGCCCACGGGCGAAATCATCTGGACCGGCGCCAATGTGCTGAAGAACTCCACGGGTTATAATCTTACACAACTGGTGGTGGGAAGCGAAGGAACACTGGGTATAGTTACAAAGATCGTATTGCGACTGATCCCCTTTCCCAAATACGACCTGCTGATGCTGGTGCCTTTCCGCAGCCTGGAACAGGCAGGGGAGGCGGTGAGTGCCATCTTCCGGGCGGGGTTCATACCCAGTGCCATGGAACTGGTTGAGATCAACGCGCTGAGGATCGTGAGCCGGATGGTGGAAAGCAGCGCTGTTCCTGTAACGGAAGATACCCAGGCTCACCTCATCATTGAAGTAGATGGTAATGACATGGATGTGCTGGTGAAAGATATGGAAGCCATCGGGGAACTGCTTGCTCAATACGATACCGGGGAGATCTATTTTGCCGATGACGCCCAGCAAAAAGCTGAGTTATGGAAACTCCGCCGCAAAGTGGCGGAAGCGGTCAAGCTGGACGGTTACACGATCGAAGAAGATACGGTTGTGCCAAGGGCCGAACTGCCCGCGCTTATAAAAGCAGTGAAGGAAGTGGGAATCAAGCATGCCTTTGATGTAGTATGTTATGGCCATGCCGGCGACGGCAACCTGCATATCCGCATCAAAAAAGAAGGGATACCCAACAGTCATGGTAACCCGGTGATGACGGCTGCCCTCCGGGATTTATTTGAACGGGTATATAAACTGGGAGGAACGATCAGCGGTGAACACGGGATAGGCCTGATCCAGAAACCATATATGAATATTGTATTCAGGGAAACGCAGTTGCGGCTGATGCGCGATATCAAAAAGAGTTTTGACCCGAATAATATACTGAACGCGGGAAAAATTTTTCCCACGGAATAAACCTATGAGGTATTGAAAACGTCTGACTAATACTGAAAGTCATGCTATCGCATCATGTCATGCCGACGAAGGAGGCATCTGTGCCGTATCTTCCCTAAGATTCCTCCGGAGCCCGTACCGGGGAACGAAGCGCCGGCGTGACACAGAAGCTGAGTAATATATCCGGATAAAAAATTGAAAAAATAACTAATATGAAAAAATTAATTCTGTCATTATTGTTGATTATG
>CAZEZE010000372.1:0-2986 GCA_964516445.1 uncultured Chitinophaga sp.
TCTTGGTTCTTGGTTCTTCCCGTTCATAATGATCAAAAACCCATGCCCACAATTTCCACCCGCATAACTCAACTTTTCAAGATCGATTACCCCATCATCCAGGCCGGCATGATATGGGCCAGCGGGTGGCGGCTTGCCAGCGCGGTCAGTAATGCCGGGGGTTTGGGGATCATAGGCAGCGGATCGATGTACCCGGATGTCTTACGGGAACATATCCGCCAGTGCAAAATGGCCACCAACCGCCCGTTCGCGGTGAATGTACCCCTGCTGTACCCGGATATTGATAAACATATTCAGATCCTTCTGGACGAGGAAGTGAAGATCGTTTTCACGTCGGCCGGGAACCCGAAGACATGGACCGGGATATTAAAGGAAAAAGCTGTTACGGTGGTGCATGTGGTCAGTTCTTCAAAGTTTGCCAGGAAATCCGAAGAGGCCGGATGTGACGCAGTAGTGGCGGAAGGTTTTGAAGCCGGCGGGCACAATGGCAGGGAGGAAACTACTACAATGGTCCTGATACCGGCAGTTGTGGAGGCAGTTAAGATCCCCGTGATCGCGGCCGGTGGAATTGTTACCGGAAGGCAAATGCTGGCCGCCATGGTGCTGGGCGCCGAAGGGGTGCAGATGGGGAGCCGGTTTGTGGCCAGCGAGGAAGCGTCTTCGCATATCAATTTCAAAAATGCGGTAATCGGCCTGGAAGAGGGAGGAACGGTGCTCACCATGAAGCAACTGACACCGGTCCGGCTGATCAGGAATAAATTTTATGAGCGGATACTGGAGGCCGAACAAAGAGGGGCAACGGCGGAGGAGTTAAAAGCGATACTGGGGAGGGCAAGGGCTAAAAAAGGGATGTTCGAGGGCGACCTTGAAGAAGGAGAGCTGGAAATTGGCCAGGCGGGAGCCCTGCTGGACCGTATTTTACCGGCCGGGGAGATCGTAAAAAATGTGTGGAACGAATTTATGAGCGGTTTGGCCGATCCGGTAAAAAAACTTTAATTTTATCCAAACCACCAAAACAGGAATACGTGTGAAGGGTTCATTTAACCATTCAAAACACAACCAATGAAACAAAAACTTTTCCTGCTGGGCTTTTCACTCCTGGGATTTGTCGCTGCCAATGCAGCCGGCATTGGTCCCGGTCCGGGTGATGGCAAGAAAGACGAAGTCAACGGGGTGGTAGTTCATTCGGAAACAAAGAAACCCCTGAAGGATGTATGCATTACCGCTTACAATGTAACCAAAAAGGAAAAAGTTGTGCTGACGGATGACGGGGGCATGTTTTCCTTTGATGAACTGAAGCCCGGCACCTATAAGTTCATCTTTGAGAAAGCCGGATTCCGTAAGGCAACAAAAGAAAAAGTAGTGGTGAAGGCCGATGAGGGTTTCCAGATGAATATTGAAATGATCGAGAGCAGTGATTTTAATATCATGCCTTCCCCGGGTAGTTTCAGCGGTATATAAACAGGTACAAAATTCAACTATAAATGGAAAGTCCTTTCTCCAATAAGAGAAGGGACTTTTCTTTACGGGGGTTACCCGGCATGGCTGGTTTAGGTTATGAAGTGTTCCTTAAACAACGTCCGTCAGTGTCTCAGTTTGAAATTAGACCACGCTAAGAGGCTCCAGTTATTTCTCGCAACGCTTACGGCGTAAAAAGGATTTTATTACTTAGTGCCTTTGTGTCTTTGTGCCTTTGTGGCTCTATATGTATTTTTTGAACCACGGAGGCACGGAGAAACACTAAATCGATCTGTGATCCTCTGTGCCACCGTGTCTCCATTCAAACTTTCTAATCGAGATCCATATCAAAGTCGTCGTCTGACTTTTCTATAGTAAACTTCTTGTGTTTCTCAAGGAAACCGCGGTATTTATTGTACACCTGTTCGGATGCTTTCTTTCCGTTGATCAACAGTTCGCCGTCCTTATGCTTCAGGGTATAACCGTCTTTTTTGCTGATCAGGCCGTCTTTTTCAAGGTCATCCACAAATACTTTGTATTCCTTTATCTCTGCTTTGGCTTTTTCGATCTCCACTTTAGCGTTGGCCAGTTCCTTTTCCAGTTTAGGTCCCAGGTCCTTCATTTCTTCCCTTACCTTTTTCATTTCCTCGTCGATTTTCTTCATGTCAACCTCTTTTATCCGCTGCATATCCTCTTTCATTTTGTCCCAGTCAATTTTTGACATGGATTCCTGCACCTCTTTCTGGATCTTTTCGAAGTCCACGGCTTTCATGGCCTCTTCCATTTCGGCTTTCATCTTTTTAAAATCCACTTTGGCCATTGACTCTTCCACTTCCTTACGGATCTTGTCGAAATCCACTTCCTTCATGGCCTTTTCAACTTCCAGCCGGATCTTGTCGGCATCAATATTCTTCATGGCTTCTGCAAGCTCTTCCCGGATCTTGTCCATGTTCACATCGATCTCCGCTTCATTGAGTTCGTCGAGCACTTCATCGAGGTCGCGGGCCTTTTTATCCCTGTCGGTTTTTTTCTTTTTGGGGGTAGTGTCATTTTGAGATTGCCCGTACTGCCCGGGTGTTTGCTTTTGCCCCCATGATACAAGGCCGATGGTTAATACAACGGCGAATAAGGCGAGCAGGAGCGGGGCGTTTTTGCGAATGGCTGGTTTCATACATTACGTTTTTTGAGTTGATATTTTGTTTTCCACGAAATACTTCGTACCAAATATACGACTGATTTCGTATTACAAAGGATCACCATCCTAATAAAGAAAATTTTAACAAATGAAGGCTAAGAGATTGAAAGTGGAAAGGGGGAGTTATTTGTGGTAAGGCAATAGCACGCAGAGGGCGCAGGGTACGCAGAGGAATTAATTTATTTTATATCTCTGCGTGCTCTGCGCCCTCTGCGTGAAATTATTTCATTATAGTGAAACAGGTGAATAAGAAAGGATTGTGTGTATAAGCATCAAACCTCATTACTTCTTATCTCATTGACCCGCCGCAGTATAACGTAGGCGGACTTTCAC
>CAZEZE010000373.1:0-2973 GCA_964516445.1 uncultured Chitinophaga sp.
AAACAGGACTGGAAAGTAACCGAACTGGACTGGCAATGGGGCGATGGGGCCGGTATCAAAACCTGCACGCTTCAATTTGACGGGCCTTTTGCTTATGGCTTTTTAAAAGCGGAGAGCGGGGTACACCGCCTCGTCCGTATTTCCCCCTTCGACAGTAATGCCCGGAGGCACACTTCCTTTGTGTCTGTATATGTTTACCCCCTTGTGGATGATACCATCAATATTGAAATAAAACCCGCCGATGTGAAAATGGAGACTTCCCGAAGCGGAGGTGCCGGGGGTCAAAACGTGAATAAGGTGGAGACGAAGGTACAGTTAACACATATTCCAACGGGTATTGTGGTGGTTTGCCAGCAGGACCGTACACAGTTGGGCAACCGGGAACTGGCCATGCAGATGCTGAAAAGCCGGTTGTATGAACTGGAATTGCAGAAAAGAAATGCGCTGAAAGACGCTACCAACGCCAAAAAGAAAAAGATCGAATGGGGAAGCCAGATCCGTAGTTATGTTTTCCATCCCTATAAAATGATCAAAGATCATCGTACCGATTATGAAGTGGGAAATGTACAACCGGTGATGGATGGCGAACTGGATGGTTTCATCAAGGCGTATCTGATGGCGGAGAAGGAGAGTGGTTAATTAGTTGATTAGTGAATTGGTTAATTCGGCTGTTAGTGCAGGATTCCCAACGATATAAAATTTACTATTGGCCGGTTTCAATATAATAGTACAATAAATTGTTTTTCGTATGTACCTGGGACTTTTGTAAAAAACAGGAACATTTTGTAAGGAGGACCCAATTAACCAATTAACAAATTAACCAGTTAACTAATCTGCCAGTTAACTTTTAAAAAAGGAAATCATGAAAATAGGAACATTCACTTACCCGATGCCGGCAAATGAGCCGGTTCTTGCATATGCCCCCGGTAGTCCGGAAAGAAAAAGACTGAAGGAAGTACTGGCTGAACTGAAGAAACAGGAAGCCGATGTACCGATGTTTATCGGCGGCAGGGAAGTACGTACCAATAAGAAAGTGGCAATGCGCCCGCCGCATGAGACTAAACATATACTGGGTTATTTTCACGCAGGGGAGGAGAAACATGCGCAGCAGGCTATCGATGCGGCGCTGGCAGCCAAAGAAAGCTGGGCCCATACCAGTTGGGAAAACCGGGCCAATATATTTCTGAAAGCGGCGGATCTGCTCGCGACGAAATACCGTCCCTATATTAATGGTACCACCATGCTGGGACAAAGCAAGAATGCTTTCCAGGCGGAGATCGATTCGGCCTGTGAGCTGATCGATTTCCTGCGTTTCAATGTGCATTTTCTTTCCGAGATATATAAACAACAACCCAACAGCGGACCGGGCATGCATAACCGTATGGAATACCGCCCCCTGGAAGGATTTGTACTGGCGGTAACGCCATTCAATTTTACCGCCATCGCGGGTAACCTGCCCACATCGGCTGCCATGTGCGGTAATGTTGTTGTTTGGAAACCGGCCAATACAGAAGTGTATTCGGCTCAAATGATCATGCGGATACTAAAAGAAGCCGGGTTGCCGGATGGTGTGATCAACCTGGTCTATGTGGATGGGCCCACTATCGGCAGGGTTTGTTTCAATCACCGGGACTTTGCCGGGGTGCATTTCACCGGCTCAACAGGCGTGTTCAACAATATGTGGGAAACGATTGGTAAGAATATGGCCCATTACAGGTCTTACCCGAGGATCGTGGGTGAAACAGGCGGTAAGGATTTTGTACTGGCGCATAAAAGCGCTGATCCTGACGTGGTGGTAACCGCATTATTGCGCGGGGCGTTTGAATACCAGGGACAGAAATGCTCTGCCGCCTCCCGTGCTTATATCCCCTCGAACATTGCCGAAGAAGTAAAGAAGAAACTGATCGCCGGGGTAAAGAGTTTTAAAATGGGCACCACGGAAGATTTCACGAATTTCATTAATGCTGTTATCGATGAAAAGAGTTTCAACAGCATTAAACGGTATATCGACAATGCCAAAAAAGATCCGAAGGCGGAGATCTGGGTGGGAGGGAAATGCGACAGCAAAGAGGGATGGTTCATTCAGCCTACGGTCATACAGGCAAAGGACCCGAAGTATGTTACGATGTGTGAAGAGATCTTCGGACCCGTGCTGACCGTGTATATCTACCCGGCCAGCAGTTTTGAAAGAGCCCTTGAACTGGTGGATAACACATCACCTTATGCGCTCACCGGTGCAGTCATCGCGCAGGACAGGGCGGCGGTTGAACTCGCCACTAACCGGTTACGCAATGCCGCGGGGAATTTTTATATCAACGACAAACCCACGGGTGCCGTAGTGGGACAGCAGCCCTTTGGCGGCGCGCGCGGAAGCGGAACCAATGATAAAGCGGGCAGCATCCTGAACCTGTATCGCTGGCTCAGCGCAAGAACCATCAAGGAAACATTCAACCCGCCTACCGATTACCGTTATCCATTCATGCAGGAGAAATAAGCAGGTGTATTGAAAGGATGACTGGTTCCGTTCGGATCCGGAAAATATATCAACTGCAGCGGTCATATGCCGGGAGAGTATGACCAGCGTAACGGATTTGGATATTCACCCGGTACTCCTGCAAAAAGGGAAGCGAACAAATTCGTAACATCCGCAGGTAAATTTTACCGGGCTACCCGTGTGTCAAAAAATAACCGGGGAAATATTTTTTGTGTTCAATTCCTCTTTGTAAATAAGACATTTTTCACAGGGAAGCCAGGTTGTTAATTTTTCTTAAAATGGCGCCAAATCAAGGTATGATCTTTGATACGTTCATACCTTGCGGCCACATTTTTTAATCAAAAACTCAACTTTATGAAAAAGGTAATTTTAATGCTGTTTATGATCGCAGGTTTTGCTGTTGGTGTAAATGCGCAGGCGCCGGAAGGATTTCAGTTTGGCGCCGGTATCCGCGCGGGCTTACCGGTAGGTGATTTCGG
>CAZEZE010000374.1:0-2968 GCA_964516445.1 uncultured Chitinophaga sp.
ACAATTATGCATCACATTTCAAAATAAATTTTTGATCCTGTGTATAACTTCCAACTCAGAAATCAGGTTTAAATTGAAAGTCAAGGCTGTTAAAAATAAGCTCATAATCACTTGATAGACAATGTATTAAAATATTTTTTTTGCTCGTTGTTCCCTGCTTGAAACTCTGCATAACTTCTGCTTTTTATTTTCGGAAATGACAAAAAGACGGGAAAAAAACCAGCAAACCGATTGGTAGCAAATTTGTTATAAATGTTGTCTAAAAGAAGATAAAAAATGATAATGTCAAACGAGATTTTTGTGGTGTCGCTGGTCTTTTTAGGGATCAGTTTCCTGGTATCCGCTATCCTGAAAGGTAAGTTCACGAAATACAGCAAAATAGGACTTGCCAACGGCCTTACAGGCCGTGAAATTGCCGAAAAAATGCTCCGGGAAAACGGTATTTATGACGTAAAAGTCACCTCCGTTCAGGGCTTCCTGAGCGACCATTATAACCCCCTTACTAAAACAGTGAATCTCAGCCCGGAAGTGTGTAGCGGGACAAGTGTTTCAGCCGCCGCCGTGGCCGCCCACGAGTGCGGGCACGCGGTCCAGCACGCCACCAGGTATGGCCCCCTGATGTTCCGGAGTAAGATGGTCCCGGCCGTACAGGTCAGCTCCATGCTGGTAAACTGGGTCCTCCTGGCCGGTATGATCGTGATCGCTACCACGAATAACCCCACGGTCCTGCTGGTGGGCATTGTGGCCATGAGCGTTACGGTACTTTTTACCCTAATAACACTTCCCGTGGAGTTTGACGCCAGTAAAAGGGCCCTTGCCTGGCTCGACAGGACCAATGTAACCAACCACGAGGAATACCCTAAAGCCAAGGACGCCCTTAAATGGGCAGCGACCACCTATGTTGTGGCAGCCCTGGCGGCCGTAGTGCAACTGGTCCAGTATATTATGATCTATATGAGCAGTAGGGACAGAAGCTGATTTAGTGAATGGTGAATAGTGAATAGTGAATGGTGAATGGCGTGTTAGTGCCAGTTGCCTTATGATTCTCCAAAATCACTTTTGATAAGAAATCATATTTCAATTCTCTCCACAGGAGTCCTTTGGACAACACTCAATATACAATGTTCAGTGGAATTAGATAATTAAGTGTTGAGCATTTCCTAAGGATTCCACTTGAGAATATTTCAGCCAGAGACAACTAAGAGATTAGTGAAATCAGTGAAATGTAATGCAATTCGCATCAGCACGCCATTCACGATTCACGATTCACCATTCACGATTCACAATTTGATCTCCTCGTCCCGCTGATCGAAGAACCGGTACTCGGTGAGGTGGTAATTGCTGTCCTGCTCCAGGTTGATCTTCTGCCCGAATTTCTTTTTCCATTTGGCGATCTTGTTGTTCCAGAACCAGCCTTTGGTGAGATAGGCGTATAAGATGGGGTGAACCACCAGTTTCAGGCCACCGTGTTTGTGGGTGACCAGGTAGCTTACATTCTTTTCGATATCATCTTCCAGTAAAAGGGTGGAAGAGATCTTGCCGGTGCCGTTGCAGCTCGGACATACCTCCGCTGTGATAATGTTCACTTCCGGTTTCATTCGCTGGCGGGTGATCTGCATGATCCCGAACTTGGAAATGGGAAGAACGGCATGTTTGGCCCTGTCGGGTTTCATGAACTCTTCCATTTTCTCCATCAGCTTCCGCTTGTTCTCCGGTAGTTTCATATCAATGAAATCCACCACGATGATGCCGCCCAGGTCGCGCAGCCTTAACTGTCTTGCGATCTCGTCCGCGGCTTCCAGGTTGGTTTCAATGGCATTCTGTTCCTGGTTATTGCTGACACTTTTATAACCGCTGTTCACATCGATCACATGCAGGGCCTCGGTATGTTCAATGATAAGGTACGCTCCGCTGTCGAGGTTCACCGTCTTCCCAAATGAAGATTTCACCTGCTTGGTGATGCCAAACGAATCAAAAATGGGTGAACCGTTCTGGTAAAAGGAAACGATATCCGCTTTTTCAGGCGCGATCCGCTGAATATAACTTTTTGTATCCGCGAAAATATTACGGTCGTTCACTACGATCCTGTTGAAGTCTTCGTTAAGCAGGTCGCGCAGTATACTGGTGGTCTTTGTTTGTTCGCTCAATACCCGGGTGGGGGGTGCGGCACCTTTCAGGTTTTGCTGAATGGTCTTCCACATAGCCACCAGGGCCGAAAGGTCCTCATGCAGTTCCGCGGTGTTCTTTCCTTCCGCGGCCGTGCGCACAATAACGCCGAAGTTCTTCGATTTGATAGCCTCCACGATCTTTTGCAACCGCTTCCTTTCTTCGGAAGAATGGATCTTCCTGGATACGGCAACGATATCATTGAAGGGGGTTAGCACAACAAAACGGCCGGGCAGGGAGATCTCGCAGCTCAACCGGGGTCCCTTCGCGGCGATCGGCTCTTTGAGGATCTGCACCAGAATATTGGGTTTCCCGTTCAGTACTTCATTGATCTTACCGGTTTTGATGATCTCCGGTTCCACGGTGAATTTGCCAAAATCAAGTCCCTGTTCACTCTTATCATTCATGCACATACTCGTGAACTTCAGCAGGGATTTGGCATATGGGCTCAGGTCGGTATAATGCAGGAAAGCGTCTTTCTCAAACCCCACATCCACAAAAGCAGCATTCAGCCCGGGGATCAGTTTTTTCACCTTACCCAGGTAAAGGTCGCCCACGGCAAAACGTGCATCGCTTTTTTCGCTGTGCAGTTCTACCAGCTTCCGGTCTTCCAGCAGGGCTATTTCCACTCCCTGCGGGGCTGCATTAATAATTAATTCCTTGTTCATTACAGCTTAACAATGAAACACCTTGATGCTGTAAAACACCAGTTGAAATTCATCCGTACGGATGCTGAGAGTCGTATCTGCAGGATATATTGTGAGAACCCGATAGCTTTCGGGTGCGTGGGCAACTATACGGC
>CAZEZE010000375.1:0-2967 GCA_964516445.1 uncultured Chitinophaga sp.
TCCCTGGTCATCGGTGGAAACTTTATACAATTCCTTACCCGTATAGGGGGAGCGCGCTCCCACCAGCACCTCTTTGTTCGCATAAGGTTTTTTGCCCCGTGTCACCACCGCACTTAACTGAAGTTGCCGGGCAGAAGCGGGTCTTATCATTTTATTCCCCGCATTTACCTCTATTGGTTTTAAGGTCGTTGTCTGCAAAGCCATGTCCAGCATCCCCGGGTAACCTCCTTCAGCATTGACCGACGGAATAGACGACAATTCAGTGGGTAAGAAAGCGGACAGGATCCCCGTTCTGTCATCCGGAGGGCTATCAAAGGAGGCATCCGTGATACTCACAGAGAGATGATTAAGAAGTGTATCATGAAAATTTAACCGGATAATATTTTCACCTCTTTTACTGATATCCTTCTTCACGGTATCCAGCTCCACACGGGATGTGATCATTTTCCGGGCAATAAATACAGGCCGGCGTGCCAGGACCCTGTCTTCGCTGTCAAGCACCCGTAATTCGGCCATCCCCGGCCTGAATTCTAGCAGGGGGATGAAATAACTGAATGTCACCTTCGTGGTCATATTCAGTCCAACCACGTAAGCCACTTCGTTATTGATCAGCAACTGCACTTTGGGATTCAGGATACGCAGGTTCCTGTTACCACCGTTATCCAGGTCGAAATGAAGCGTGTCCCCGGTCTGGCTGACATGCAGGGCTATACCATTATCAACCGGCGCCGGAAGAGCAGTAACCATCTCCCTGTTATTTGACCGCCAATAACAGAAATACTGCTCGCCCTGAACGGGGCGAATGGTAAAAACGCCGAGCCCAAATTGATCCGGTATAGCGTCTGCCACAGCATCGCCTTTGCTGTTCCTGATGGAACCCTTAAAATTCCCCGGTGATTTGAACGTAACTCGATTTATCGCATTATACACAAGCGCACCTCCTTCCGGGAAAAAAACGGGAGCTTCGACTGTCTCCGGCAGGGTCCCCGGATCCTTGCTGAATATTGGTTTTACAAACTGAAAAGGAACACCCTGCAGGCTGGTGACATCCGTATAGGCCCGTAAAAAAACGGGGTTGGATCTTGTATTTCCCGGTATACCTAACGAACCTGCAGCGGTGCCATCAATGACAGGCATACAGATTTCAGCAATTTTACCAAAGGCCGTATCCCATAGTTCCACAAATACATTACTGCTTTCGGTTACCGTATCACCGGTAACAATAAACGCCTTGAAATGTATCGTCTCGCCTTTTGCATAATTTTCCCTGTCTGTCTGAATATAGATCCTTTCTTCCCTGTCCTGGGCAGCGGAGAAAAACGGTTTCAGCAGCAATAAAAAGAACAGCAGGCTATAAATCCCTCTCATATTATTGAAATGACTATGGAACAAGGTACACGGAACAAGGCACACGGCACAAGAGTGTCCTAAAGTACGGGGTTTCCTTTTCTGTCGCAAAGTTTTTGTTGATAATTCTCTACTGGTATTAAATCCTGCAAGCGCAAATAAAATATATCCAAAATAGGTCCCCTTGTTCCGTGTACCAAGTACCAATTTATAAAAATCAAACAAGCAGATAGAAACCCCCAAAAAACAAAACGACCCCCTTGTACCTTGTGCATTGTTCCTTGTGCCTTAACCTTATTATCTTCGCCCCCATGCCACCGATTCACTGGGAATTCATTCTCTTCTGTCTTTTTATTGCCGTAACGGCTGTTCAGCTGTTTTACTATCTCTTTTTCTTTGCCCGGGTCGCATTTTTCAAACCCAAACCGAAAACACAATCCCAGCAGCACCCTGTTTCCGTTATCATCTGCGCCCGCGACGAGGATGAGAACCTTGCCCGCAACCTGCCGGGAGTACTCGTACAGCAATACAGCAGCAGTCATGAAGTGGTGGTGGTGAACGACAATTCGGTGGATGATTCCAAGTATATTCTGCAGGAACTGAAGAAGACTTTTAAATCACTGAATGTTGTAGAACTAACCCAGGAAGCCAAGCTGATCTCCGGCAAAAAATATCCTCTCTCCATCGGTATCCGTGAAGCGGAACATGAAGTGCTACTGCTTACCGATGCAGACTGCGTGCCGGCCAGTGAGCACTGGATCGAAAAAATGCAGGACGGCTACGATAAGGATATCGGGATCGTGCTGGGTTATGGCGCCTATCACAAGAAAAAGGGATTGCTCAATAAACTGATCCGGTTCGAGACTTTTCATACCGCGTTACAATATCTTTCATATGCCCTGGCCGGACTGCCCTATATGGGCGTGGGCAGGAATTTGTCGTACCGGAAAGACCTTTTCCTGAAGAACAAAGGGTTTTCTTCCATCAACCATATTCCCAGCGGGGATGATGACCTGTTTGTGAACAAAGTGGCCACGAAGAGCAATACGGCCGTGGTGATCGACCCTGATGCGATTACACGTTCGATCCCCAAGACCACCTGGAAGAGCTGGCTGCGCCAAAAGTCGAGACATTACACAACAGCCAAATACTATAAACCGAAACACAAGTTCCTGCTGGGTTTGTATTTTACCACGCAGTTCATCTACTACCCGCTCCTGGCCGCTACGATACTGTTCTATGACTGGCGATATGCGCTGGCGGTTTTTGGGGTTCGGTTACTGTTGCAGGGTTATGTACTGTGGAAGAGCATGAAGAAAATGGGTGAGAAGGACCTCTGGCCCTGGTTTATTTTCCTGGATATGTGGATGTTCTTCTATTATATCATCTTTGCACCGGCTTTGTGGAGAAGGCCGCAGAATAAATGGTGATTTTTTGCCACAGATTACACAGATTTTCACGGATTTAATACGCACGTTCTGCGATATCCGTTTGCTATTTCTTAAAGAATGGATTATCCACCTGATATAAGTTTCCACGAAATACACAAATTTTCACGAATAAAATCCGTTTTCATCCGCCCGATTAGTGCTATACGTGTGCCGTTATTCCTACATCATT
>CAZEZE010000376.1:0-2946 GCA_964516445.1 uncultured Chitinophaga sp.
AGTCGGGAGTCGGGAGTCGGGAGTCGGGAGTCGGGAGTCGGGAGTTCGGAGTCGGTACCCAAATTGCAAAAAGTTATTATTGATATCAAATTTCATCACCACGTTAAAAAAAATTGTTCCCAAATCCAAACGGAATAAACCTGTTGAAGTCTCCTAACTCCCGGCTCCGAACTCCGAACTCCACTCCGGCCGATTTTATCTATATTGCAGCAACCAACCGTTAAGGATGAAGCTTCCAAAATTACCAACCCTTTTTTTTCGCGGGATCCAGTGTATTGCGTGCGTAATGCTCTTCTTACCAAACATATTTTCACAAGAACCATCCGTCAAAGATTCACTGTCACGAAAAGAAACCGGTGATGAAGAAAAAATTTTCGAGAAAGTTGAGATCGAAGCCTCTTTCCCGGGTGGCGATAATGCCTGGATAAGATTCCTTGAACAAAACCTCAATGGGAGCGTGCCAACATTTAAAGGTGCTCCCGCCGGAACTTATACAGTGTTGATACAGTTTGTGGTTGACCGGGATGGCAAGGTCGGTGATATTAAGGCCCTTACTTCACACGGATATGGCATGGAGGCGGAGGTGATCCGGTTACTTCGGAAAGCACCGCGATGGAATCCCGCTTTCCAGGACGGCAGGAATGTGCGGGCTTACCGCAAACAACCGGTGACCTTTATGGTGATCGACGAAGAAAAAAAGAAAAAGAAGAATAAAGGATAAATACCGGGATGATACGTCCCCGTTAAACTGTAATTCATATGAAACGCTGCTTCATACTACTGTTATTTTCACTGGCCGCTTATCAATCCCCGGCCCAGGATCCATCAACCGACGGTTGGAAAAACTTTACCGATACGGCCGGGAAATTCACCGCCAAATATCCTCCCACCTGGAAGAACAAGATCAAGGAAGGCAACCGGGTCTTCTTTACCTCTCCGGCGGATAATGAGGCGGACCAGTTCTACGAAAACATCAATATCAATGTCAGCCAGAATCCTGGCTTTGGTACAACGGTAAAGATCCGGGACATGTTCCCGGCAGTAACCGAGCAATTAAAACCCGCTTTCCGGGATTTTCAAAGTGAAAGCCAGCGTTTTTTCAAGTGGAACAATATGGACGCCTGCGAGATCATCTATACGGGCTATAATAAAATTGACGAAAGTATTAAAGTGAGAATGACCCAGTGGTTTTGTTTTTTCAAAACACGGCTATACACCGTTACTTTTACTGCCGCGGCGGACAATCAAACACATACCGCAACGGCCCAAAAGATCATGGGCGGTATCGTTTTCAAATAATCGTATCAGAACCCCTTCTTCGGCTGCTGTTGCCCACCCGCCCCGATCACGGAACTTCCGAAAACTTTTATCGTGGATTTGATAAAATCCTTTTCCTCGGCTTTATAGATGTTATCAACATATTTCTGCGGGTTGCGGTCGATGAAAGGGAACCAGGTACTGTGCACCTGTATCATGATGCGGTGTCCTTTCTTGAACGTATGCAGCACATCCTGCAACGGCACATTCACGTCGGTCGGTTGCCCGGGTATAAAAGGTTCCGGTTTTTCAAAGCTGTTCCTGAACCTTCCGCGGAAGGCCTCGCTCCGGACTAACTGCTGGTAACCGCCCATGACGATATTCTTTGGGTTGTGTTCATAGTTCGGGTGATCATCGGGGTAGACATCGATCAGTTTCACGATAAAATCCGCATCGGTGGTGGAAAGGGCCACTTTTAACTTTGCCATTATTTCTCCGGCGATGGTCACATCTTCCGTCAGTACATCGGATTCAAAGGTCAGCACATCCGGACGACGGGAGGCTTCCCGCTGATCGTCGCTCATGTAATTACGGGGTGTGAACGTGAGACCTTCGGTTTGTGACGTGTACGGTACCGGTTTGGCCGGATCGCTGATATATTCAAACACGGCCTCCGCATTCGCCGGCTGGTTGACCAGGAGTTTACCATTTTCCCCGAACTGAAGTTTCAGTGACGGTTTATCTGCCGGGGGCCATACATCAAACTTTTCCCATTTCTTAGTACCTGTATTGAACATCAGGGCTTCGGGCAATTTGGCATCTCCCTGCTCCTTTAAATGCTGCGCGAAGAAAGGCCGTTCGATCTCCCGCATAAAGAACGTGGAGATGCTGTCGCCGAAATACAAATGATTATGCGTGCTTTTCCCTTTTTCACCGGCCCAGTCACCGTGTCCCCAGGGCCCCATCACAATGCTGTTCTTTGCCGCGGGACTTGTCTTCTCAATGGTTTTGTAAATATTCAGCGGGCCATAAAGATCCTCTGCATCGAACCAGCCGCCGACCGTGAGTACGGCAGGTTTGATATTGGTGAGGTGCGGGAGTATG
The DNA here is from genome assembly GCA_964516445.1 of uncultured Chitinophaga sp. Lineage (GTDB taxonomy): Bacteria > Bacteroidota > Bacteroidia > Chitinophagales > Chitinophagaceae > JJ008. The sequence goes on from CAZEZE010000376.1 coordinate 2,362, forward strand.
TTTCTTTTCTGCCAGAACTCATCATAATTGGGATGGTTGATGATCTCATTCCAGAAAAAATTATCATGATGGAATTTTTCAGTGATATTCTTCAGCGGGCCCATTTTCAGGTAATAATCATAGGCATCCCTGGCGGGTTTTCCGTAAAATCGAAGGATCTCGGGAATGAACCAGTCCTGCCGGGTTGTGTCTTTTTTCTGATAACCAAAAACCGCGAAAGCAGCGGTATAGCTTTGAAGGTAAGTTCCCATATGATGAAAATCATCAAAGAAAAAATCAGAGACCGGCGCCTGGGGTGAAACGGCTTTCAGCGCGGGGTGCGCATCGGGAAGAGAGGCTGCTGAGTAAAAACCGGGATAAGAAATGCCGAATATGCCCACCCTGCCGTTATTTCCCTTCAGGTTTTTGATCATCCAGTCGATGCTGTCCCAGGTATCTGAACTTTCATCCACGGCCGTTTTATTCTTCGGATCGTTACCCGGTATATTGGGCGTCATATTAGTGAATTGTCCCTCACTCATATACCTTCCCCGTACATCCTGGAAAACCAGAATATAGCCATCTTTCACCAGGTATTCAGAGGGA
>CAZEZE010000377.1:0-2943 GCA_964516445.1 uncultured Chitinophaga sp.
GGTGAATAATAAAGGCCTTATCAACTGGTTGGTGAATGATGAACATCCCAGGGAGACTTCGCTGGAAAAACTGGCATCCCTGAAACCCGCGTTTATAAAGAACGGGACTGTAACAGCCGGTAACTCTTCAGGGATCAACGACGGGTCCGCGGCTTTGCTACTGGCAGGCGGGGAGGCTGTTAAAAAATATGGATTGCAGCCACTGGCCAGGATCTTATCCATGGGAGTGGCGGGAGTTGACCCCGCCATCATGGGTATTGGCCCGGTGCCGGCCACACAGAAAGCCCTGCAAAGAGCAGGGTTGAAAATTAACGACCTTGGACTGGTGGAACTCAACGAGGCATTTGCTTCACAGTCCATCGCCTGTATTCGCGACCTGGGTCTTGATCCCGGAATTGTAAATGTGAATGGCGGCGCGATCGCCCTCGGACATCCGCTGGGATGCAGTGGGGCCCGTATTTCAGCTACCTTGTTACATGAAATGAGACGGAGGAAAGTACGGTACGGACTTGCCACTATGTGTGTGGGAGTTGGACAGGGCGCTGCTGTTATTTATGAAAATATGGCTTCCGCATAAAGGTTATGTAACCTTTTCCTGTAATTTACGTTAGTGTAATAAACAACACCAAAATGAAAAAAATCCTCTTTTCTTTTTGCTTCGTCATGGCTTCGATGACTGTAGTAGCCCAAACCGATTCTTTGAATTTGAAGGAATACACCGGCAAGTACATCTTCCCCGAAGGAAATCCTGTTTCTGAAATCAGTGTGATCATGGAGAGCGGGGTTTTAACGGCAACCTCTGTAATGGGTAATTCCGAATTAAAGAAAACCGATACCAGGGATGTTTTTGAAGTTGTGGCCTATGCCGGCACGGCCACGTTCAACCGGGGTGAGGACGGCAAAATTAAAACACTGCGGGTACAGGTGCAGGATGTTGATATGGTAGGTACCAAAGATGCAAGTTCCATTGTCGCGGGATCCCGGCAAACCTGGTGGCGTAATGAAACCCGCTGATGATCAGAAGTGATAGGCAGGGAGTGCTGAAAAAGCAACGGATTCCTGGCGGCCATTCGCCAGGTTTTTAATGGTACAGGTATTTTCTTTCAATTCATTTTCCCCGATGATGATAACATATGGGATATTCTTCTTTTCCGCGTATTTGAACTGTTTGTCAAATTTCGCTGATTCGTGATACAATTCACAGCGAACACCTTTTTGACGAAGTTGCTGAACCAGTTCAAATGCTTTCCGGCTTTCTGTCTGACCAAGATTGAAGAACAATGCCTGTGTGCCGGTATGTACGCCGGCAGGGAAAAGGTTGAGCTCTTCCATCACATCATAAATGCGGTCAACTCCAAAGGAAATACCGACCCCGGGTATGCCGGGAACGCCAAATAATCCGGTAAGATCATCGTAACGGCCTCCGCCGCCGATACTTCCCATTTTCACGGATGCCGGAGCTTTGGCTTCAAAAATGGTACCGGTGTAGTAGTTCAGACCACGGGCGAGGGTAGGGTCTAGTATAAGATGCGCGTTTTGAGTTTTGTCCAAAGGACTCCGTTCGGTGAGCTCCGAGTCCAGGTATTTTAATTCAGTGATTCCCTGCTTCCCGGCATCTGTTTCGCCGATCAGTAAAGTAAGGGCAGACAGTATTTCTTCATTGGTGCCTGACACCGTCAGGTATTTTTCAATAATGCTGATCTGTCCGGGAGTCAATCCCCGCTGTGTCAATTCTTCCTTTACTTTTTCCAAACCGATCTTGTCGAGTTTGTCAATGGCGATCGTGATATTCGTCAACTTGTCCGCACCGCCGCAAACCTCGGCCAGCGCGGTAAGTATCATACGGTGATTGATCCGCAATTCATAACCGGTGATCTTTAACCGCGTAAATACTTCATGGTAGATCAGGGCCAGTTCTGTTTCATTCAGTAAAGCGTTGCTTCCTACGATATCAGCATCACACTGGTAAAACTCCCGGTACCTCCCTTTCTGCGGCCGGTCGGCTCGCCATACCGGCTGTATTTGATAACGTTTGAAGGGGAATGTTAGTTGCTGATGGTTCATCGCCACATACCGGGCGAAGGGAATGGTGAGATCGTATTTCAATGCTCTTTCCGTGATCCCCTTTGTATTTTTTCCCTGCAGGATCTTTTCAAAATCCTCCCGGATTTGTTTTTCCTTTTCCTTATTATCAAGCCCGTTGTTCAGGATCTTGAAAATAAGCCGGTCACCCTCTTCGCCGTATTTTCCCATCAGGGTGTCCAGGTTCTCCATGGCCGGCGTTTCCAGCGGCTGGAACCCATATAATTCAAAAACCGTTTTTATGGTTTGCAGGATATAGTTACGCTTACGAACCACATCCGGTCCGAAGTCCCTGGTTCCTTGTGGGAGAGAAGGTTTGGTCATAAAGTCAAATAAGTCAAACAGGTCAAATGGGTCAAATAAGTCAAACAGGTCAAATTGGTCAAATGGACTAACTGGTTACCTTGCCTTGACCATTGAGAATTGACCATTGAGCATTGAATATTTTCTTATCACAGCATCGCAGGCCTTACTGATCAGTTCAAACGCCTCGTGGTATCCCGGTTCGGGTCCGTACCAGGGATCCGGTACATCCATATCCTTTCCCGGGTAAAGTTCATTCAGCAGCAATTCGGTTTTGGCCGGGTCGAAACTATTTTTGGCGATCCTTTTGATCTCATCCAGTACATCTCCCGCCAGCGCGTAGATCCTGTCATATTTCTCAAAATCATCTGCCGTAAATCTTCTCGCCCTTTGCTTGCTGATATCGATCCCGTTGAGCCGCGCTACTTTCTGTGACAACGGATGCGGCGGCTCACCCGTATGGTAATGATTGGTGCCGGCGCTTTCGATACTCCATGTTAAACCTGCCTTAAAAGCCAGGTCCTGCAGGATACCTTCCGCCAGCGGGCTTCGGCAGAT
>CAZEZE010000378.1:0-2939 GCA_964516445.1 uncultured Chitinophaga sp.
TACTGGCAATATTTCGAGGACCTTGATAAGATCACTACTGCCGCAACGCCTTTGAAACTGTCGAAGAAGTTATTTGTTGAGAAGAATACGGACCGGGGACCGGTTATCAGCCCGGTCAATGAGGGCGGTACGATCAAGGTGGGCGATAAGATCAAAGTAAGGGTTGAACTACGGGTTGACCGCGATATGGAATATGTGCACATGAAGGATATGCGGGCCTCGGCGCTTGAACCGGTGAATGTATTAAGCTCTTACAAATGGCAGGGAGGACTGGGTTATTATGAAAGCACCAAAGATGCAAGTACCAATTTCTTCTTCCAGTACCTGCGGAAAGGGACCTACATATTCGAATACACACTGTTTGCTACACATAGTGGGAATTTCAGTAACGGGATCACAACGATTCAGTGCATGTATGCACCCGAGTTTTCCTCTCATTCGGAAGGCATTCGGATCACAGTTGAATAAAATGCTCAATGCTCAACTCTCAATGTTCAATGTTCATTCAGGAGACCCAGTTGTAAATTGAAAATTGAGAGTTGAGCATTGTCCAAAGGACTCCCGTGGAGAACATTAAATTTACAGATGCAGTTAGATTATATAATTATTGGTCAGGGTATCAGCGGTACCTGGCTTAGTTATTATCTTCATAAAGAAGGAGCATCTTTCTTAGTCATTGACGACAACAACCAAAATGCTCCGTCCCGGCTCGCCGCCGGCATCATCAATCCCGTAACCGGTCGCAGGCATGTGGAAGTTTGGATGGCCGGTGAGATCCTTCCCTTTGCCCGGAATGCATATACTGAACTGGGAAATGCATTACAGGTAACGGCGATCACTCAAAAGGATATCATCGACTTCTTCCCCACTCCCCAGATGCGGCTCAGCTTTCAGCAACGGGTGGAAGAAAAAGGGAGGTATGTTTCAATGGAAGAATCAATGGGAGATCTTCGTGAACGGTTTAATTATGATTTTGGGTACGGGCAAATAAACCCGGTCTATACCGCTCATCTTGAAACCCTCCTTCCGGCATGGAGAAAATTTTTGCTTGTAAGCAATCAATTACAGGAAGAAACATTCAACCCGGAAGAATTGCAAATAGCGAATGATGCAATCCGGTACAATGACATTTCAGCAAAAAAGATCATTTTCTGCGACGGTAACGGCAGTGTGATCAGTCCATTTTTCAATCGTCTTCCTTTCGCCCCCAATAAAGGAGAAGCCCTGGTCGTGGAGATCCCCGGCCTCCCGGCTGATTCGATCTACAAAAAGGGCCTGATGCTTGCACCTCTTGAAGCGAGGGGGTTCTGGTGGGTAGGTTCCAACTATACCTGGGAATTCAATGACGGGGCCCCTACTTCAGAATTCAGGATCAAAACAGAAGAACTGTTGAAAAGCTGGCTGAAAATACCCTTTACCATCCATGATCATATATCCGGTATTCGTCCAGCCACGATTGAACGCAGGCCGTTTGTGGGTCTGCACCCGCAATATCCTACTGTCGGGATTTTAAATGGCATGGGAACCAAAGGTTGTTCACTGGCCCCGTTTTTCGCCAAACAGCTTGCCGGTCATCTACTGCAAAGGCAACCGCTCAGCCCCGAAGCGGATATAGCGAGATTTAGAGGGATCCTTACTAAATAGTTAGTAAAAACCGCATACTAACGATCATTGAACATTTAGGTTCTTATCCCACTTATAACTTATGCAGTTGAAGGATCCTTTAATGAAATGCCTGGGTTAAACGTACTATGCCAGGGCAGGCCTGAGCTTACGGTTTTTTAGAATGACCCGGCGAATGGCAAGGATCAGGAGAATGGTGAGCATGGATGGATCTTAAATTGTTTTCAATGTGGTTCGAACGAATCATTGAATATACATTAAGTTTTCCGGTTTTTAAGCCCGGCCCGCTTTTACTTATCTTTGCGCATCAGAAAATCTTGTTAATAGATGTACAGAACGCATACTTGTGGCGAATTAAGAGCAGAACATAAGGGAAAACCAGTAACCCTGGCGGGATGGGTGCAAACCGTCCGGAAATTCGGCGCCATCACTTTCGTGGACCTGCGCGATCGCTATGGAATCACACAACTCCTGTTTGGTGAGGAACTGAACAAAGTTCTGGAAGATAATCCGCTGGGCAGGGAGTTTGTTATACAGGCTTCCGGCACGGTGAATGAACGCAGCAACAAGAATCACAATATTCCTACCGGGGATATCGAGATCGCGGTTACCGGTTTTACTATACTGAACAGATCAGCGGTGCCCCCTTTTACCATACAGGATGATACTGACGGTGGAGATGACCTGCGGATGAAATACCGCTTCCTGGATCTTCGCCGCAACGCGGTCAAGAAAAATCTCGAATTGCGATACGCGGTGAACCGGGCAGCCCGGAATTACCTGCACCAGCAGGGTTTCATGGATATTGAAACGCCTTTCCTGATCAAGTCGACCCCTGAAGGCGCCCGGGATTTTGTAGTCCCCAGCCGGATGAACCCGGGACAATTCTATGCGTTGCCGCAATCCCCGCAAACCTTCAAGCAGTTGCTGATGGTGAGCGGGTATGACCGTTATTACCAGGTGGTAAAATGTTTTCGTGACGAGGATCTGCGGGCCGACCGCCAGCCGGAATTCACCCAGATCGACTGTGAAATGGCTTTTGTGGAACAGGAAGACATCCTGAATATGTTCGAGGGAATGGTAAAACATATCTTCCGGGAAGTAAAGGGTATTGACTATTCAGAAACCGTGGAGCGAATGACCTGGGAAGACGCGATGTGGAAATACGGGAATGACAAACCCGATATCCGTTTCGGGATGAAGCTGCTGAACCTTAAAAAACCTGCTTCGGTATATACTTCCAGGACAGACGAAGCAGTATTAATTAACGGTGCAGGCTTCAGGGTCTGTGATGAAGCTGCAACAGTACTGGCCAT
>CAZEZE010000379.1:0-2935 GCA_964516445.1 uncultured Chitinophaga sp.
GCGATCGCGGATTTGGGAGGCGGCGTCACCGTTCCTTTGGAACCATTGACCAGCCTCTGCGCAAACGCCACCTGAAAAGAAATGCTCAAAACAAGAATCGGTAGAAACGTTTTGAGCACTAACACCTTAAAGTCTTTTAAAGTAGTTGTTTTGTGCATAGTTAAAAATTTAGTTTGGTTAATACAGGAAACACAAATGCTGAGGAGTTAGGTCAGTGCTTGTATTTACTATTTTGAAAGAAGTCTAAAGGTAATATTTTTAACTTAACATTAGGAAATTTTTGTAGAAATTTTTTGCCCCCCGGAAGGGTACATAAAACCAGGTGTCGGGAAGGGCCCCGAAAGCCTTCTTTAAAGCCCCGCTTCAGCATCCTAAAATACTGGGTCTCATTTTAAAACAGCATCGCAAAAACTAAGGGAAGACACATACGTATTGAGGCTTTAGCATTCCGGTTTCCAGGGCCTTTTCAGACCCGGTTTTACCCAACTGTTACAGGTTATTTTGCAGGCTCCCGAGAAGGCGTTCACTGAAGTTTTGCAGGCTGGGGATCTTCAGGTCGGCTGCACCCCATTCGGGCCTGTTCATATCCTTTACCGAAGGCACGATCACGCATTTCATACGGGCTGCTTTGGCGGCGATCATCCCGTTACAGGAATCCTCAAAACAAAGGCATTGCAGGGGTGAGGCTGCTAATTTTTCAGCACAGTCAAGATAGACCTGTGGATGAGGTTTGCCATTGACCAGTTCACCGGCGGATGAAACGGCTCCCAGGTACCCCCCGATGTTCAGGATATCTGTCACCACGGCGATCAGTTCCGGGGGTGAGGAAGAGGCAAGACCGATCTTGAAACCCTTTTTTTCGAATAGATCAAAGATGTGGGAAACACCCGGCATGGGTTTGCCCCTTTGCTTCACCAGTTCGATGACCCGGGCGGTGAGTCTTAGCTCGGCCTCAGGGATATGTTTTTCTGCGATCCCGAATTGACCGAACCAGTGGATAAGGAATTCACGTGTACGAAGGCCTGTTGTAGTACCGTATTGCTGTTCGGATAACCGGAGACCAAAACCTTCAAAAATCCCGCTGGCGGCCTCGTTCCACAAAGGCTCAGAGTCTATGAGCAGACCATCCATATCGAAGATCACCGTGTTCAGTTCCATAGCTGCAAATATATAGGCTTCATCTTGGCTCTCCCTCAATTTTACCTGCAGTAAAATATGATTGATGCATAGATTGTATAAATTGCGTCAGCAATTATTAAAAAAAGATCATCATAGATGGGCAGGCTGGGTACACGTATCAGGGAATCGGGTTTTGTGAAAGGATTGGTTTATACCGTCATTGGTGCGCTCTCTTATCCGGGGCTGGTGATGATCAATAAACTGGAAGTAAAAGGAATGGATACCCTGCATGGGCTTCCCCGGAAGAATGTGCTTTTCGTCAGTAACCACCAGACCTATTTTGCAGAAGTGATCGCCATGCTGCACATATTCTGTGCGGTAAGCTGGGGCAGGAAAAAAAAGCTGGGCATTCCCTTTTACCTGCTCTGGCCCTTTACGCGTGTTCAGTTCGTATCTGCTGAAGAGACCATGCGAAAGAACTGGCTCAGTAAACTATTTGCGCTTGCAGGCTCCATTATGGTGAAGCGGGTCTGGGTGGATGACAGCAAGGAGGTCAGGAAAGGACTTGACCCCAGTGATACACGTAAAATAACCAGGGCACTGGAAAAGAACTGGGTGATCACTTTCCCGCAGGGAACCACAACCCCCTTCGCAGCGGGACGCAGGGGAACGGCATTCATTGTAAAAAACTATAACCCTGTTGTGATCCCTGTGGTGGTTGAGGGATTCAATAAGGCATTCGACAAAAAAGGACTGAAGTTCCTGAAAAAGGGTACACAGCTCAGCATCACCTTTAAAGAACCCCTGCAGATCGACCGGTCAGACTCTACAGAAAAGATCCTGGATGACCTGATGGATGCGATCGAACAGAGCAGCAGGTTCAGGCCCGCAGGTTAATCTTTTACAAACAACGCTTTTAATTCCACGGCTTCTTCGGGTTTCATTTTCCCGCCCAGGATCAGCCTCAGTTGCCTTCTTCTCAAAGCGCCATCATACAGTTTTTTTTCATCCTCAGTTTCGGGTACCACCTGGTTCACCCTTCGAGGTTTGCCATTGGGATCCAGGGCAACAAAGGTATAATAGGCTTCATTGCTTTTATAGCGGTATTGCTGAATGGCATCTTCACCCCATACGTTCAGGTGCACTTCCATGCTGCTGTTGAAAGAACGTGTAAGGCTTGCTTCGATATGTACCACGTTACCCAGTTTGATCGGGCTTTCAAAGGAAATGTTATCCACCGAAGCGGTCACCACAGGCGCACCGCTGTGTTTCATGGCAGCCAGCGCCGCTGCAATATCCATCCAGTACATGAGCCGGCCGCCCATCAGGTTCCCGAAGGTATTGGTATCATTGGGCAACACCAGTTCCGTCATGAACACCTGCGATTCTTTTACTTTCTTTTCCATTCTTTTTGTTTTTGCAAAGATAAGCGGATTAAGGGCCGCCATATAAACAGGAAAGAAACGGATCACGGGTGACCGGATGAGCCGTACACGCTGATGAATATCAGCCCGGCCGGTAAAAAATATGATATCAATTAGCTGCGATTATTTGGCGGTTCGTTTCTGTTTTTCGAATTTCGCTGACTGAATTGCTTTATATGAATGAACCCAGAAACATCTCTTTTGAAAATACCGAATATGCCTTTGCTGCAAAATCAGACAGCCAGTTAAAAAAAGCCAATTTCCTCTTCAGCATGATGAATAAAGCCTGGATCGTAAAGGCCGGGCTGAAGATCACACCCTGGGCCATCAGCTGGCATTTCCCGTTTACAAAGACCATCATCCGCAATACGATCTTCCGGCAGTTCGTAGGA
>CAZEZE010000380.1:0-2931 GCA_964516445.1 uncultured Chitinophaga sp.
ATTAACGTGTCAAATCGAAATTGTGTTTCGCTTGACTTACCTTTTGTTTTGTCCCGATGGCTATCGGGATAAAGTGCTATTGTTTCCCAACTTTCAAAGATCTTTTCCCTCGCTTCGCTCGGGATGACAAGCAAATTTCTTCAGTTGTCATTTCCCCGTTTTTTGAACGGGAGTGCAAAGGTAAGGGTCTGTATATTCCTACCAAATATTTCGATATTTATTTTGAAAAAAAATCGAATCTTTCGGTGTGAGAATCAGCTTGTTTTGTGAAGAACTAAACCCGCTTTTTTGTTGCGGACGGCAAAGTTAAGACATCACAGGTTACCAGCAAACTTTTATGCTCTGTTTTGTTCACATTTGTATCACATTTATCGTTAAAAAAACCAACCGGTTCAGGATAAAAACAAGGTATATGGATGTGAATAAAAACCGTGCGAAATATTTACTGTAAATCAACGCTATATAAAGGTTGGAAAAGGAAACTATTCCGGCATGGGTAGTTCCGGGAAATAAGCTTCCGGGTAATTGACCGCCACTAAAAAAAGTCCCTGCGGGGGTGTGGCAAAGCTGGCTTTTGTGCAATCCCTTGATTCTATGATCTTCCGGAACTCTTCCAGGCCTATTTTACTCCTGCCAACTTTCAGCATCGTTGCCGTCAAACCTCTTACCATCCCCCTTAAAAACCGGTTGGCCTTTACATTATAATATAACCGGTCCTCCTCCATCACCCATTTACTCTCCGCGATCATACAATCAAAAGACTTAACCTGCGTATTCCGTTTCGAAAAAGAGGTGAAGTCGCTGTACTCCTTCACGATAGCAGCCGCCTGTTGCATTCTCCCAAAATCCAGCGTATAAGGAAAGTAAAAAGCCCTGCCAGCCAGGAAAGGATCTTTTTGCCGGTATATATAATAACAGTACTCGCGGCTGACCGCATCAAACCGGCAATGCGCTTCACCCGGCATCCTTACCAGCCGTTTTACCGCAATATCGCCGGGCAATATCGCATTGATATTATATACCAGCAGGTAGTCCGCGGGATGTTTCGCGGTGATCTTCAATTCCCTTTCCGTATCAAAATGAAAATAATTCTGACGGGCATGCACACCCGAATCGGTACGGGAAGAGCCGGTCAGCACGATCCTTTCCTTTACTAATATCCCCAGCGCCTTTTCGATCTCCGCCTGTATGGTATGGGCATTCCGCTGTACCTGGAACCCGCTGTAACGGGTTCCTACATAGGATACTTCTAAAAAATAGCGGGGCATATCAGTAGCTGTGGCAGCGTTTGGTTCCTGGCTTTTTCATAACCGGAGCATGGCCCTGAACCGGTTGATATAATAGGTATCCTTTAATTCAGACTGCAACGAAGAATAATTCTCCGGGTCCGACGCATAGGGATAGGCCGCATCGAAAAAATGATACTTGCCTTCTTCATTCAGGAAAAGCAGGCTGAGATTCTTAACCTGCAAGGTGGTAAAACATTTCGTCTTAAAATATTTTTTGGCCTCGGCGATCATATTATCATCGCTGGTCTCTCCCGCCATTCTCTTCCTGATCTCGAAAAAATCATTCTCATCCGCCGTGCCGCTACAATTCTTCTTAACAGCCGTTTTGGTTTCAGCAACTGGTTTGACCTCTGAAACCGGGGGTTTCAGTTCCGTAACCGGAGCCTTCACTTCCTCCACAGGCACCTTCACTTCTTCAACGGGCGGTTTTACTTCCTCTTTTTTAACTGTATCTGCTGCCGGCGCGATATCCAGGAACTTCTTTTCTTCCTTAGGCTCTTCTTTCTTTACCTCCGTTACCAGCGCCTGTTTGGGATTCGGGATCATTAACCGGATCGTATCGACCGAACCCGCTGTCAATTCATCTGTGAATACCAGGCCAAACCCTTCCGTAGTGGAGCTTTCGGACCTGCGGGTTACCACCGATCTTTTATATTCTGCAATGGCCGGCGGATCGGCATTTTTCTCCGTCCTGATTTCCTCTTTCACCACCGGCACCGGCTTTACTTCTTCCTTCACCACCACAGGTGGTTCTTCTTTTTTGGTATTCTCAATGATCACCGCCGGCTTCTCTGTTACCTTTTTTTCCGCTGTTTCATTTATTGTCACAGGGGTAATTACCGGTTCCGTTTTCTTCACCGTGGGAGGCTCTGTGGCGGGTTTTACGGTCTCCTCCTTCTTGGGAACTTCCTGCACAACTGTCACAGGTTTGGGTTCCTCTGTTTTAGCAGGGGCCGGTTTATCCTTCAGGGAAGGATCATCTGCGGCCTTGGAAAGCACATCCGTAAAGTCTGAAACCTCTTTCTCCACTTTCTTTACAGGCGCATTTGCGGCTGCCCCGGAAACGGGCATTTGAACGGCAAGGGTCTGCAGGTCAAAAAGTCCCCATCCCTTTTCCCCGAAGTTCTTTAACAGGAACCCCTGGTCCTTCTTATTGACCGCTACTGAAAATTGCAGTTCCGGCGATTTATTTCCCGGGAAACCCATTTGGAAAGTATAGGTACTGTCGCGCAGTTTGGAAAGGATAAGATAACCTGAACCGGTGGAAGCGTGCACCTTATCACCCATCTTCAAATAAAAAGGCTGGTCTGATTCCGTCTGAAAATAAATAAAATAGACCTTTTGGGAGGAGGCAGAAAATCCGGCAAATAAGAAAACAAGACACAGCAGTAACCTGTTCATTTTTCAGGGATTGGGGGGTTTAGCAAATTTAATCCAAATATACCTACCGGAGCCCACCGGGTTACAACAACTTGTTAAATAGATCGCCACCGGTGTAATATTCATTTATGCCAACCCCCTCTTTTTTACATTTGCGCCACATAAACATTTGTATGAAACAACTATTGATCATTATCCTGTTCCTGGCAAGCGGGAATATCCTTTTGGCCCAGCATAAATCTGATACAAGCTGGAAAAAGAA
>CAZEZE010000381.1:0-2929 GCA_964516445.1 uncultured Chitinophaga sp.
CGATTCATGGAAACAAATCGCAAAATGCACGGCAGAACGCATTGAGCAATTTCAAGTCGGGAAACACCCGCGTGCTGGTGGCAACAGACATTGCAGCAAGGGGAATTGATATCGACGACCTTTCTCATGTGATCAATTTTGAGCTCCCCAATATACCCGAAACCTATGTACACCGGATCGGGCGTACAGGCAGGGCGGGCAACTCCGGCGTTGCTTTTTCGCTGTGCAGCGAAGAGGAAAAAACCGAACTCAAAGACATCCAGAAATTGATCGGGAAAAATATCCCTGTAGTGCATGAGCACCCGTTTCCGCCGGTTGTTTCTTCTTCCTCTGCCCCTGTTGTTGCTCCGCAAAAAACACAGCACGGGCATTCGGGGCAACACCGTTCTTATAATAAAAAAAGAGGGGCAGGTTTTAAGAGGAAACAGCAGTTTCAAAAAAAGTAGTTTCCTTACCTGAAAACACGGGGCCTTGCCGAACCCTTGCTTTTTATTAAATAAAAATGTTACTTTCAGCTTGTTTAATTTCTGCTGAAAATGGCAACCCGTAATTATTTTTCTTATTTGCTGAACCCGCTGGAATTACTCCGCACCAAGAAGGTGTTGCAGGTAAACCAAACGATCATTTCACCCAGAAAGGAGCCGGAAAAGGTAACCCTTTTCGTGTATGATTATGATGCCGCCGGGCTGAGGTTCAAAGCGCTGGGGGCGGTTCCGGATTGTTTTCCTTACTTAGATTCTCCGCAGGTTTCCTGGATCAATATCGACGGATTACGGAAGGCTGATGTGGAGGCTGTTTGCTCCCATTATGGTATTCATAACCTGATCAGCGAAGATATTTTAAGCCATGGTCAGCGGCCCAAGATGGATGAGATAAACGGGTTGTTGTTCTGCCTGATGAATATGCTGTATTTCAATGAAAAGGACTCTGCCGTGGAAACGGAGCAGATCAGCATCGTGTTGGGTAAAAATTTTGTTATTAGTTTCCAGGAAGATGATTCACGGGACGTGTTCAATCCACTGCGGGAGCGACTCAAGGTGAATAATACGAAGGTCCGGCAAAACGGGGCTGATTTCCTTTTTTATTCGCTTATAGACATGATCGTTGATAATTATTTTGTGGTGATGGAAAGACTGGGGGAAAAGATTGAGGGTCTTGAAGAGGATATCGTGAGGCAGCCAAACACCCGAAGCCTTGCTAAGATAAATATGCTTCGGAAGGAAATGATCATTCTCAAAAGGAGTGTTGCGCCGGTAAGGGAGCTGGTAAACGGCATTCTGCGAAGTGAGAGTGATTTGATACAGGACCGAACGCTGAAATATTTTAAAGATGTCTATGATCATATCCTCCAGGCAAATGACCTGGTTGAAAATTACCGGGATATGATGATGAACCTGCACGATCTTTACCTGAGCAATGTGAACCTGAAGATGAATGAGGTAATGAAGGTAATGGCGGTAGTAACCTGTCTGCTGGCGCCCGCAACGGTGATCGGCGGAATATTCGGAATGAATTTTGAGATCATCCCCCTGTTACACAATAAGTGGGGGTTTTTCATATCTGTTGGCCTTATGCTGTTCATACCCCTGGCCATGATCCGGGCCTTTAAAAAGCGGGGGTGGTTTTAGGTTTCTGCTGACTTTGGCTTTTTATAAATCGGTACGGTACTGCAGGGTTCGCCGTACATTATGCTTTTTGCTACCGGCCTCAGCAGGCTTGTGATGGCGACATATGCGGTTTCGGAAACCGGCAGGTCTCCGCAGCCTTTAATCACCACCCTTTTATCTGCATATTCAGCCGCATTTATTTTGGCGATGTTTTTCAGGAAAATGGTTTTGTGCAGAAAGTCTGTATCCCCAAAAACAACATCGTTGGCAACAGGTTCCAGATAGCTGGCCGCCAGCATATATGCCCATATGGGAACGACGGCATCGGCAGAACAGGTAAGGGCAACATTTTTTCCTTTGTATGCTTCCGGGTCCAGATTTTTCATGGCTTCCCTGAATTCTTTTTCTTTTAGGATCAGCCCCATGAATAAATGGTCTTTCATATCAAACACGATTGTTTCTTCCCGGGGATAATATTCCTCCAGGTCCAGGGTCACCAGCCCGCTTTCAGAAACTTTGTTTACTATTACTCCGTCCATGTTGCAAAGATAAAGCAAAAACGGCCGCCATTTAATTGGCAGCCGTTTCATACAATTTTATCTCTCTTTAATAGAATTTACTCCTGTTATCTTTTACCGTGGCTTTTTTGCGCAGGCCCTCGAACCAGTTCAGCGTGGCCTGGCTCCGCAGGGCTGTTGTCTGTTCGGTCCGGAATTGTTTTGCCTCCTCTGCCGTATTGGGCGCTTTGGCAGAGATGCTATTAAGCGTGAAGACATAGACCCCCGTTTTGCCAGCAATGGGTTCAGAAACTTTATTCATATTGGCTTTATTAAAGCTGGCACCAACCAGTTTGGGTTCAAACCCGACCCCGTTTATGGTCTGGCTCTTGAATGTGAGTAAGGAATCCTGGCCTGCAGTCATAACTTTTGTATTGTACACCGCGGCGGCGGCCTCCAGCGTGCTTTTTCCGCTCAGCTTCTTGATTATTTCCTCTGCTTTTTTCTGTTCCCTGACCGCGGTCTCTGCCATGGGCCGGGCGGTAGCCACATCCTGGGTTCCCTCTTTCAGTACTTTTTCCACTATCGCAACCACATATTGCTCACCGATATTATAGGGTTCGCTAACCTCGCCGGCCTTTGCCTCAAATACCCAGCGTACCAATTGTCTGGCGTCCTGCAGTTGACCAACCTGTGTGTCATTTTCCTTAAGCGCCGTGGGCAGGGTCACTTTCTGGATCCCGTTCTTTTTTATATAGGAATCAAAGCTCTTTGCGTCTTTCTCTGCCGAAAGCCGGGTGGCTTCCAGGCTTGCCTTATTGATGG
>CAZEZE010000382.1:0-2916 GCA_964516445.1 uncultured Chitinophaga sp.
ATGTATTTCTGTTTTTGTTCGGGCGTGCCGAAATAGAGGATAGGTAAAGTACCGATCCCCGTATGTGCTGCAACGGCAACTGAGAAAGAGTGACCACCACCCAGGTATTCATTTACGATCGTGGAGGTTACGAAATCCTTGCCCAATCCACCGTACTCCTCCGGGAAAGAGGCCGCCAGCAACCCTTGCTCACCCGCTTTGGTCACCAGGCTTTTCATCAGCCCCGGCTCCAGGTTATCGATACGGTCAAGAATGGGGTACACTTCCGCGTCCAGGAACTGGTTGCACATATCCCTTACCATTATTTGTTCTTCCTGGAAATCTTCCGGAATGAATGTTTCAGCGGGGTCTGATTCTTTGATCAGCCATTCACCACCTTTCAGTATTGTTTTTGCTGCAGCTTGGGTACTCATGTTTGTATGTTTAAATTATAAAAGTTTAATTATTCGATTGCTAGTGGCGAGTGGCAAGTGGTTAGTAGGGGGTCCCCCTAAAGCACCAATAGCCTTTTGACTCGCATGGGCAATTTTATAGTGAAATAATTTCAACCGGTAATTGATAATCATTATTAAACGCTAAACAGAATTATTAAAATGTTTACTTACTACGAAGCGCCCCACTAGCCACTCTCCACTCCCCACTCCCTACTCCCAACCAACCACTCACTCGCTATTTCAAATTATCATACACCACCTGCAACACTTCCTTACAGATATCCACTTTTTCCACCGGCACCGTATCCAGGGCCTCGTTCAGCGTTTCTTCTGCCAGCATCATAGCATCTTCCTGCAGTTTTTGTGCCTGTTTGGTCAGGAAGATAAGGTTGATGCGACGATCATGTTCAGAAGGCACTCTTTTTACAAGGTTTAGTTTTTCCAGGTTATCTACGAGACGTGTGATACTGGGTTTGTCACGGAATGTGGCGTTGCACAATTCCTGCTGGCTGATCCCATCCAGTTTCCAAAGATGGTAGAGAACACTCCATTGTTCGATCGTGAGATTGAGACCCGCGGTATTGAATTTCTTCTGCAGCCTCCGGGCAATGGCCGTCGAGGCCTTACCCGTGATAAAACTGTAGAGTTCCCCCTTCTTAAAATGGTTGTTTGGCATATAGTTGTTTGTGCAACTATTCAAAATTAATCTTATTTTTGGATCAACCAACATTATTACCTTAAAATTTTATTTCATTCAGGGATGCAGGAAATGTTCCTATCATATAAGAATTCATTGATCGGGTATTACCGATTTGGCGAAGGCCCTGAGATACTCCTTTGTTTTCACGGCTATGGGGAAGAGGCGGGCGTTTTTGAATTTTTGGCGAAATATGCTGGGAGTCAATACACTATTTACGCCATCGATCTGCCATTTCATGGTAGTACCGACTGGAAGGAAGGCCTCCTGTTTGAGGAAAAAGACCTGGAAGAAATCGTAAAAAGTATTTTGGATGCCAATACATCAGCGCAGCAAATTCAGTTAACACTCCTGGGCTTCAGCCTGGGTGGCCGCGTGGCCCTGAGCCTTTACCAATCACGCCCGGAATGGATTACAAAAATGATCCTGCTTGCTCCGGACGGGCTGAAAGTAAATTTCTGGTACTGGCTTTCCACCCAGACCTGGCCGGGGAATAAATTTTTTGCCTTTACACTGAAACATCCCGGATGGTTCTTTGGGTTCTTAAAGTTGTTGAACAGCATTGGACTCGTCAATTCCAGTATTTTCAAATTCGTGAATTACTATATCGGCAATGAGGAAGTAAGAAATCTTTTGTATTCCCGATGGACCGCGCTGCGAAAACTAAAACCCGGTTTACCAACGATCAAATCCCTTATCCGGGAGCGAGGCACTCCCGTAAACCTAGTTTATGGCCAGCACGACAGGATCATCCTTTCTTCCGTTGGGGAAAAATTCCGAAAAGGCATAGAAAAGCAATGCCGGATAACGGTTATTCCTTCCGGTCACCAGGTACTGCATGAAAAGCATGCCCGTGAAATAATGCAGAACATACGGGGTTAAGATTTCCGGTAGATTTGCCGTTATGATACTGCTGGTTACCTGCGGGATACTTTTTACGGGTTATGGCCTCCTGGTACTATATTACTGGCACAACTGGAAGAACATTCCGTTGTTCATCGCGGAGGAAAAAAAACATCAAACCCGGTTCAGCGTCATCATCCCGGCAAGGAACGAAGCTGCGAATATCGGCCGCTTGTTGAAAGCCCTGCAGGAACAAAGCTATCCCGCTTCCCTGTTCGAAGTCATTGTTGTGGATGATCATTCTGAAGATGAAACAGCAGCGGTCGTTCAGCAATTCCCCTCTGTGCATCTCATTTTACTCCGCGCCGGTACGATCAACTCCTACAAGAAAAAAGCCATTGAAACGGGTATAGCCGCCGCCACCGGTGAATGGATCATTACTACCGATGCGGATTGCAACCCTCCAGCAGAATGGTTGCAAACGATCGCATCATTTGCCGGAGAGAAAGAAGCCGTATTCATAGCGGCGCCGGTATATATGAAGCATAACGGGTCATTACTGCAATTGTTCCAGGCGATGGATTTTATGATACTCCAGGCCATCACCGGCGCGGTCGTGCATAAAAAGCAACTGACGATGTGCAATGGCGCTAACCTGGCATACTCAAAAAAAGTATTTGAAGAAGCAGGAGGTTTCAGCGGTATTGATAACATTGCTTCGGGTGACGATATGCTGCTAATGTACAAAATATGGAAACAATACCCGGAAAAAGTATTTTACCTCAAATCGGAACAGGCAATCGTAAGTACGCAACCCCAGCCAACCTGGGGGTCCTTTCTCAACCAACGGCTTCGTTGGGCCGGCAAAGCAGCCAGGTACCAGGATAAACGATTTTTTCCTGTATTGTTATGGGTCTACCTGTTCAATCTTTCTTTTTTATC
>CAZEZE010000383.1:0-2910 GCA_964516445.1 uncultured Chitinophaga sp.
TTTACCCCGTGACCTGCCCTCCTCTCTCCATAACCTTTCTTGGTACCGGCACCAGCAGTGGTGTACCCATGATCGGCTGCGATTGCGAAGTGTGCACTTCCCCCGACCCGAAGGATAACCGGTTGCGTTCAAGTATCCTGGTGCGTTCAGCAAAAACAACTTTAGTGGTCGATACCGGTCCGGATTTTCGTTACCAGATGCTTCGCCAGAAAGTGAAACAGCTCGATGCCGTGCTATTCACCCACCCGCATAAAGACCATATTGCCGGACTGGATGATATCAGGGCCTTTAATTTCTTCAGCCGCAAACCCATCGATATCTATGCAGACTCCTGGACCGAAGAGGCTGTACGTCGTGATTTTTATTACGCTTTTACCGATACCAAATACCCGGGCATACCGGAATTGAATGTGATCACAATCGCGCTGGAGCCCTTCATGGTGGGGGATATTCCCGTCACCCCGGTGCAAGTCTGGCATATGAAAATGCCGGTGCTGGGTTTTCGTTTCGGGAAGTTCACCTATATCACCGACGCGAACAAGATCGATGAACAGGAGAAGGAAAAGATCAGGGGCAGCCAGGCATTAGTGCTGAACGCCCTTCGCAAGCAAAAGCATATTTCCCATTTCACCCTGGAAGAGGCCATTGAACTGGCCGCAGAACTCCGGGTACCGGAAGCTTTTTTCACGCATATCTCCCATCAGTTAGGACTACACTCGATGATCGAGGCCGAGTTGCCGGACAATATCCATCTGGCTTATGACGGGCTGGAACTGGAGTTCTTGTAGCAGGTATGATTACCCAGGTTATTTTACAAAAGTCAGAGAAATGCATTTTACTTTTCGCTTTCCTCACATACGTTTCGGAGTTGCTTCCGGTAATTACTGGAACGGCAAAATGTGCACGGGAAATAGAATAATACGTAACATAACTATTCATGACAAGCCCCTATATATTTATATTCCTGAAGTATTTCGGAGTGCCCCTGTTCTTTTTAGGGTACATCCTATACCAGGCAGTCTATAAAAAGAAAAAATGGCCAGCCTTAAAGAGCGATGTATTTGTTTCATTATTCTTTACGGTAGTTTATATTGGATTATACTGCCTGTTAACCTGATCTTCTCCGGAAGTATGGAGCTGCCAAATTTTTACACTAACACTTGTTAGTTTTATTGATTTTCTCATTAACTTGCACCTGCCTCTAATGATTGCGTGCAGTAAGCGCCATTTTAAATGAGTTTGCTGCACATGCTTGCCATCCCCTGGAGGCCCAAGGCTGTGCCACCCCCGAAAGGAGTGGCACAGTTATTAAAACAATAACCAGGAGTATCTTTTTTTTATGAATTTTCAAACATCGGAGCTTACACAGCAGGTGGCACAGACTGCCAGGGATTTTGCACAACAGCACATCAAACCGCATCTGATGGAATGGGACGAGAGCCAGGAATTTCCCGTTGAACTGTTCAGGGAAATGGGCAAACTCGGGCTGATGGGCGTACTGGTGCCGGAAGAATATGACGGCGCGGGACTCACATATTTTGAGTACAAGACCATCATAGAAGAAATCGCGAAGGTTTGTGGTTCGATAGGTCTGAGCCTGGCGGCGCATAATTCACTTTGCACGGGACACATACTCAGTTTCGGCAACGAAGAACAAAAGAAAAAATGGTTGCCCAAACTCGCCACGGCCGAATGGATAGGCGCCTGGGGACTAACAGAGGCCAATTCGGGAAGCGATGCCGGTAATATGAAATGCACCGCAGTGAAGGACGGCAACGACTGGATTATCAACGGCACCAAGAACTGGATCACCCATGGAAAGAGCGGTGAAATAGCCGTGGTGATCTGCCGCACCGGCGAACCAAGAACCAGGAATAACTCCACTTCTTTTGTGGTGGAAAGAGGAACCAAAGGATTCAGTGCCGGGAAAAAAGAAAATAAACTGGGGATGCGGGCCAGTGAAACCGCCGAAATGGTTTTTGATAACTGCCGTATACCCGATACCAACCGACTCGGGGAAGTGGGTGACGGATTCATGCAGGCCATGAAAGTGCTTGACGGGGGAAGGATCTCCATCGCCTCCCTTTCTTTGGGTATTGCAAAAGGGGCTTACGAAGCCGCGTTGAAATATTCACAGGAACGCTACCAGTTCGATAAACCGATCTCCAGTTTCCAGGGAATTTCATTCAAGCTCGCGGATATGGCCACGGAGATCGCGGCATCGGAACTGCTCATCCTGCAGGCCTGCGACCTGAAAGAAAGAAAACTGTCAATGACCAAAGAAGCGGCGATGGCAAAATACTATGCCAGCGAAGTGGCCGTGAAAGTGGCCAATGATGCCGTACAGGTTTTTGGTGGCTACGGTTACACGAAAGATTTTCCGGTAGAAAAATATTACAGGGATGCCAAGCTGTGCACGATCGGGGAGGGTACATCGGAAATACAGAAACTCGTGATATCAAGGGAAGTTTTACGCCAATAATTATTTCACTTCCTGCATCTCCACCAGTTTCCGGTAAAATCCATTCTGCGCCAGCAATTGTTCGTGATTGCCTCTTTCCACTATCTTTCCCTTCTGCAAAACGATGATCTCATCGGCATGACGGATCGTGCTGAGCCGGTGGGCGATGACGATACTGGTCCGGTTCTGCATCATATTATTGATGGCGTCTTGCACCAGTCTTTCACTTTCGGTATCCAGTGAGGAAGTTGCTTCGTCGAGGATCAGTATGGGCGGATTCTTCAATACCGCCCGCGCGATGGTGAGTCGTTGTTTCTCGCCCCCGCTGAGCTTGGTGCCCCGGTCGCCGATATTGCTGTTATACCCCCCTTCTTTTTTGATGATGAAATCATTGGCATTGGCAATTTTGGCTGCTTCCAATATCTGTTCGTCAGTGGCGCCCTGTTTGC
>CAZEZE010000384.1:0-2903 GCA_964516445.1 uncultured Chitinophaga sp.
GATATCAATAAGAATAATTTCTGGTTCAATAAGAATGAACGCCCCGAATACCTGCGTACGGTAACCTGCAAGACCTGTCACCGGGGCGAACCTTTTCCACCCGAATAGAGACAAGGCATGCCTTGTCTAAATGGTGAGACGTTACTGCCGGATCAGAGACAAGGCATGCCTTGTCTCTATCGTCTGCAAAACCGCAGCCATTCTTTAATTCCTTTTACAATCTGTCGCGCAACATCGTGATGAAAATCGGGATTCAATATTCGTTTTTCATCTTCCGGGTTGCTCAGGAAGGCCACTTCCACCAGGCAGTTCGGATAATCGGTGGGTCCGTTGAGTGCGAAGTTGAAACTGCCTATATTCCCGAAGTCGACCAGGCCAATTTCCAGCATTTTTTCCTGTATGAATTGCGAAAGCGGCCGGAACCCGATATGTTTATAATAGGTGCTCACACCTTTGATGCTGTCTTTAGCGGAGGAATTGAGATGAATGCTGATCAGGAAATCCGGGTCCTCTTTTTTAAGCATCTCTATTCTTTCCGGCATACTTAATCCGGTATCTTCTTTTCTTGTCATGAACACCGTGGCCCCTGCGAGCTTCAGGTGTTTTTCCAGTTCTTTTGCGATCAGCAAAGTGTATTTCTTTTCCTGTATTTTACTGGTAACTCCGGCGGCTCCGCTGTTGGAACCTCCGTGACCGGCATCCACTGCGATCTTCAGGCATTCCATGTCCAGTTCCGGGAGTTGGCGTTTGACCTTTATCACCAATCGTTTGCCAATATAATAGATACTGTAACCCCAGTGCTGTTGGTTTTTGAGTTCGATCGTGATCCGGTACACATCATCTTCCACCTGTTCGTGGTAAACATTTTTGATCTCTTTCAGGGAGGTTCGCTGGGTGATCCAATTAGTATTGCTCGTAGCGCCATAAACATCCACTATGATACGGGAAGGATGGATCAGTTGCATGCTTTTGTACGGAAGCCGTTCGTCCAGTGTTACCGCCACCGAGTCATAGCGCTCGTTTCCCGCGGCGATCCAGCTATTGGCAAGGTAATAAGGCCGTAGTTGCAGGCTGCTGTCACGACTGAAATTGGATTTCGGCAGGTAAGCAAAATGCGCTTCCGACAACTGTACCTTATAGTTGATGATGGTGCTGTCCACCACTTTCACCACGACACCCGTATCCAGGAAGGTCATCTTGGCCCCGCCGAGACGATCGGTTCCCAGTCCGTATTCCAGGTAGGGCAGGACACCGGAGGTTTTGCCGGCAAAGGGGCTGAAAGAGGCGGGTGTGAGCTGGGCCGATGCGGAAAAAAATCCCAAAACAGCCACGAAAAAAATTAATCGTAACATCACAGCAAGTTAATAATAAAATCCCCAGCAGTGTTTTCGTAGTACTACGAAGCGGCCGCATAGTTTTACTGAATTTTAGTATAAACAATTATCAGCAAGCACTATATACGCCAGGTGCCCGTTAATACCGAAGGAGGTATTTCCGCAAGGCGGTGCCGCCGAATCCGTATCCTTGATATAACCAATAGAGTATGACCTGGAATTCCGTGATGGGGATCATTTCTTCCGTCGCCCTTTTTTGTCCCGTGCTTTTTGTACTTGCGTTACGCCTGGCGGCTTACAGCACTTTTCCTGCATTGATGGTTTACTATGCCACTATGCTGGTCTACAACCTGATGACGGAAGGATATATCACTGTTGCTCCGGCGGTGGCCCGTTACTGGGGTATGACCAATAATATGCTCGATACACCCCTGATGCTTTTTTTCCTGATACATTTTAGCACCTCCGCTTCCTTTACCCGGCGGATAAAGATATTAATGGCCGCGTTTGTCCTGTTTGAAGGACTGGTTGTGGCACTGAAGGGATTCAACAGGGAGGCCATCACCATTATCCTGGGTCCGGGCATACTGATCATATTAGGACTCAGTGTCTATTTCTTCATCCGGCAGGCAAAGATCAGCATCATGCACCAGAAGGGAACCGGTAAGGCCCTGATCGCGGCGGCGCTGCTTTTCGCCTATGGTTGTTTCGGCATCATTTACCTGATGTATTATGTATTTGAAACGCCATTTATAGATGACACTTTCCTGGTCTATTTCTGGGTGGTAACTTTTTCGTCCCTGCTGTTATCGGCCGGGCTGTTTATGGAAGAAAAAAGGATCCGTAAGCTGAACGAGCTGAAAACGACCCGCCGGGAGCTTTCCGATATTTACGCGGGCGAAAAAAAGGCTGTTCCCCTGCGGAAAACAGCCATGTTGGATTTTGACAGGGAGCAATGGAATTAGAAACAGTATTTCCCTTCCGCGATCAGCTTATCAGCGATCCTTCTCCTTGCGTCCTTACAATTGAAAGGCTCGGCCTTGGTGAAACGTTTCAATCCCATCAGGATCATTCGTTGCTCATCACCTTCGGCAAATGAATTGATGGCATCCTTTCCGGCTTTGTTCACGTGATCGGCCGCATCATAGAGCGCGGTTCGCATTATATCGAGCTGGAGACGGGAACTGGCCTCCCCCTGCTTTTCCACCATCTTCATCGCCCGTAGCAGTACACTTTCGGCATTAAAGGTTTGAATGGCCATATCCGCCAGGTTCATCAGTATCTCCTGCTCATTCTCGATCTTCATCATCAGTTTTTGTACGGCGGCCCCTGAGGTCATCAGGATCGCTTTTTTCAGGTTGGCCACCAGTTTTTTCTCGGCTGCAAACGGAGCTTCACTGTCGTCGCCGAATTCCGGAATGCTCATCAGTTCTTTCTGTACCGACATGGCCGGTCCCATCAGGTCCAGTCTGCCGCCCATTGCTCTCTTTAATGTCATATCAATCGTGAGCAGGCGGTTGATCTCATTGGTGCCTTCATAAATGCGGTTGATCCGGCTGTCGCGATAGG
>CAZEZE010000385.1:0-2888 GCA_964516445.1 uncultured Chitinophaga sp.
CCCCGGGCAACTCGGTTACCGAAAGAGAAAGCCTCCCGGATAATTAAACCCACCCCCTTTCTCCCCGTCTTACTAACCACCATTCAATTCATCGTCCTTAGCGGGGCCTTTTTAACAGATGATCCAAAGATCTAAAGAACAGTGTTATGTCCAAATTTCAGATATTACGCACCCTGATGATGAAGCATAAGTACCAGCTTTTCATCACTTACCTCCTGTTTTCCGTGGAAATGCTGGGCAGTCTACTTCGTTTTTACTTTTTCGGTGAAGCGATCAATGGCCTCATTAAGGGTAGTTACCAGGGGCTGATCGTGTTAACCATCGTTCATCTTTCGTACCTGTTCATTGGTACCATCAGGCATATGTATGACACCCGTACATATACGGCCATTTATACTTCACTGGTCACCAAATTCCTCAGCCGCCGTTACAGCAAGATCGACGTCTCCAGGCTCAGCGCCCATTCAACGCTGGCGAGAGAGTTTGTTGATTTCCTGGAACATGATCTTGTTTATGTAATTGAAGCGGCTTATAATATATTTGGATCGCTGGTTATCCTTTTTTTCTATGATAAGGTAGTGGTAGGTATCTGTCTGGCCATCATGGTTCCGGTCATTGTGATCGGTATGCTCTACGGAAAAAGGATGAAGAGGCTGAATAAAAACAAGAATGACGAGCTTGAAAAGCAGGTTGATATTATTTCGGAAGGAGACCATTCTGCTATCAGACACCATTATAATAACCTGCGTAAGTGGCAGGTCCGGATCTCAGATAAAGAGGCCTGGAACTTTGGTTTTATGGAGGTCATGGTACTGGTTGTGGTGGCTGTTTCGCTGATGGTATCAAGCAGCCTGCATTCTTCAACCGTAATGGCAGGCAGCCTCTTTGCCATCTATAGCTATATCCTGAAATTCGCTTCGGGGCTTGATACCATCCCTTATATCCTCGAGCGCTTGTCGTCCCTGGGCGATATTACAAGAAGAATCGAATTACAGTCTGATGATTTTCCCCAGGAACCAGCAGCAGGACATTTTCGGGTTCTGACCCAAAACAAGAGGCCTGAGTTTTCTATATAAGCGGTCTTGTCACCTGATAACGGTCACTGTTCCCTGGTCTGTCATTTTATACTGACCCTTAAAGGTGTAGTTCACGAACCAGACATAGCTTCCCGGGCTGTTCAGTTTTGCTTTATAATATCCATTCCACTTTTCAAGAGGGTCCCTGCTGCTGAATACGAGTTCCCCGTAGCGGTTATATATGCGAAGATGGTAATTGCTGATTGCGGAAGTGTTTCCCAGCGGTCCAAATCCATCATTCCTGGCGTCGCCGTTAGGTGTAAAACTGTTTGGAAAATATACTTCCCCGCACGAACCTGCTGCGGGCTGTGAGATCTGGACCGGCGCCGAAGCGGTACACCCGTTATTATCCATTATGCTTACGGTGTAGTTCCCCGCTGCAAGATTTATGGCGGAGGCGGTGTTTTGTGCAGGAATAGTATTCCAGCTATAAGTATACGGGGGGGATCCTCCGGACACCTGTGCTGTTGCGCCTCCATCATTTAGTCCGAAGCAGCTGACATTTTTAATACTACTGAAGCTGATCGTGGGTGGTGAGGCTGTGGCGATAGTGATATCAATGTTCTCCGTACAGAGGCGGCTGTCTGTAACGGTAACGGAATAATTTCCCGGCCCAAGCCCTGTCGCAGTTGCGCCCGTGCCGCCCGATGGGGACCAGGAATAAGTATAGGGGGGTGTTCCGCCTGTTTCTGTGATGGTTGCCGTGCCGGTTGCTGCTGCACATCCGGGCTGAATGATATTCACCGTATGAGATAGTTGAGCGGGTTCTGTAATTATGGTGCTGGCTGTTGACTGGCAGCTGTTCAGTGCGCTTACGGTAACCTGGTATGTTCCTGCCCCCAGCCCTGTTGCAGTCGCAATGTTCTGTGGTGGGCTTGTGTTCCATGAATAAATGAACGGTGCTGCTGTTGCCGGTATCACATTCACGGTTGCTGATCCGGTTTTATCTCCGAAACAATTATTTCCGGCAATGACGGATGTGGTAAGCCCGAGAATATGTATCGTTTGAAAGGTAACTGAGGGTGCGTTGCCGGGCCCCTTTGCTTCCAGTGTAATGGTATAGGTTCCGGGCCCGGAAAAAATATGGGTGGGGTTTGCCAGTGTTGATTGATTGTTAGGTGATACCGGATCGCCAAAATCCCATTCGGTGATTCCTGGGCAAGGTGAAGAGGTGCTGATAAAATTTACCGTGGTATTGTTAATGCATGAATATGTAAATGAGGCATTATTGGGCGGCGCTTCGCCGATCAGGATGTCATCCACAGCAAATCCGTCGAAGTTATTGCAAATGGTGCCTGCGCCAAAAGTAAAGCGAAAGATGACATTGGTCACTCCTGCCAGGTAAGGCATGGTGTGTTTTGCGCTTACCCATGCCCCGCTTCCGCCTGTGCCCTGGCAGCTGCCGCCTGTTGGCTGAATGGTACCCGACCAGCCGTCTCTTACTGTGGTAAGCGGGTTAAGGCCCGAGATCGGGGAGAAGTTGAACCAGTTTTCGTTTAAACAATTCACCGGGTCTCCAACACCGCCTACATTTATCCAGGTTGCCCCCAAATCCGTTGAGTACTGCAGGTTGGCACCGTCGAATCTTCTTTCTGTTTCCCAATAAATATTCATGGATATGTATGGATATTGCAGGGAAGTAAAATCAAAACAGGGGCTTTGGAGCCAGGAGGCTTCGCCATTACTGTAAGATCCAGCCGTAAGGCCCCCGGTGATCCAGCATTTTAAACCCGTTGCAGCCCCTGTGATGGTTGGTTTGGCCGGACTGCCCCATGCCCAATCAGAACCTATTCCGCCCGGGGTCCAGTTCCC
>CAZEZE010000386.1:0-2871 GCA_964516445.1 uncultured Chitinophaga sp.
GTAACTTTCATTATCAGGGAACTCCTTTCCGGCAATACGGTAAGGGTAGAAGTAATCGTCGAAATGAACGGCGTCAACCGGGTAACGGCTCACTACATCCCTTACCACGCTGGTTACGTATTGCTGCACATCCTTGTTGCCGGGGTCGAAATATCTCTTATCGCCATAGGTCAGGAACCATTCGGGATGAACGCGGGTGATATGGCTGGCAGCGATGGAAGAGCTGTTGATATTGAATACCGCCCGGTAAGGGTTCATCCAGGCGTGAAACTCCATTCCCCTTTTATGTGTTTCGGTGATCATGAACTCCAGCGGGTCGTAGTATGGCATGGGCGGCCGTCCCTGTTTCCCGGTAAGGAATTCACTCCAGGGTTCATAAGGAGAGGGATAGAACGCATCTGTGACGGGCCGTATCTGCACGATGAGTGCATTCATACCATTTTGCCGGTGCATATTCAGCAGTTTAATGAACTCCAGCTTCTGTGAATCGGAAG
The DNA here is from genome assembly GCA_964516445.1 of uncultured Chitinophaga sp. Lineage (GTDB taxonomy): Bacteria > Bacteroidota > Bacteroidia > Chitinophagales > Chitinophagaceae > JJ008. The sequence goes on from CAZEZE010000386.1 coordinate 495, forward strand.
AATAATTTCCTTTTGATGGCCAGTCGATATTATCCACCGTGGCCACCCACACACCACGAAACTCAGGCCTGGCCTGTGCCCGGGAAACGGGGGGCAGCGCACAGCCGGCCACATATAAAACGAAAAGCAAAAAGTATTTCATGGTTATGATTGAAGCGGTTGACGGATCTTGTCCAGTAATTCGTTCAGTATTTTTGTTTCGGTTATGGAAAGGTTGCCCAGCATGGCATCCATTTCACTTTCGTGCAGGTCTATTTTCTCCAGGAGCTTTTTACCCTTCGTACTGATGCTCACATCCACCAGTCTTTTGTCGTTGCGGCAGATGTTCTTTCTGGCAAGCCCTTTTAAAACAAGGCGGTCAACGATGCGGCTGGTATCGCTCATTTTATCCAGCATTCTTTCCCTGATCTGTAAAGTGGAGATGGGGACTCCGGCCCCTCTCAGGATACGGAGGATGTTGAACTGCTGTCCGGTGATGTCTTCTTTTTCAAAGAAAGCCTTCATTTTCTCATTCATCCAGTTATAGGTATAAATAAGGTTGATGATACCTTTCTGGTATTCGTTGCGGAATGTCCGCTGGCTGATATCTTTTTCCAGTCCCATAGAACAAAATTAAGCGAAGAAGGGCAGACCTTATACCGGTGTTCCTGTATCCATAGAAGATCTGCCGAACTCATTCATGTATATTCTGATCAAAATGATGAAATAACTGATAAGCAATGGTCCGAAGATGACACCCCAGAAACCGAAAAGGCCGATACCTACGATCACCCCGAATATGGTGATCAGCGGGTGAACGTCCATGAACTTTTTGAGCAGGGTAAGCCTTACCACGTAATCGATATTGGAAATGAGTACGACGGAATAGATCAGCAGTCCTGCTGCGTGGCCCGTTTGTCCGGTAGAGAACAGGTAAGCCGTCAATGGTATCCATATGAGGGCGCTGCCCACCACGGGCAGCATGGAAAACACACCGGTCAGGAATCCCCAGAGGCCGAAATCCTTTACCCCGAATATCCAGTATCCGATCGTTGCTACCACACCCTGCACGATGGCCAGCACGGGAATGCCAATGGCATTTGCCCGGATCATGTTCTTGGTCTCCCTGCTCAGCATCTCCACGTTCTCCTCCTTGAGCGGAATAAAATGATGCAGGAACTTCTCCACCTTCCTGCCGTTCACCAGTAAAAAATAAAACAGGAAGAACATAATGGCAAAATTGCTGAGTATGGAAGCAGATCCATTGAGCAGAGAAGGGATGATCGTAGCCGCTTTTTTCTGGTAGGTGACAATATTCTCATCGGTGAGCAACTGGTACCCCGTGAGGTCATATATCTTCTGGCCTACGATCTTTGCATCGGCCAGCAGCTCTGCAGGGTTACTTAATACCACGGACAGTTTTTCGGAAATGAGCAGGATGGAAAAATAAACCGGCAGGGCGATCACGATAAGGCTTATGAAAATAAAGAGCAGCGCCGTGATCATTTTTTTCCACTGTTTTTTAATGGTCAGGTAGAAATAGGTCTCCCTTGTCAGGATATACAGCGTGATGGCGCCCAGGAAGCCCGGCATGAAAATGAACAGCTGCTGCAGTAACAGGAAGGCCAGCAGTATAATAACGAGCAGCAGAATGATCTGCCGCAGGCGGTTGTTGAACGAGGTTGGCATAATCAGCTATGAAAGTACAAATTTCAGGGTATTAATCCCTCCACACGGAAACACCTTCACTGCAATTGGCGCAGATATCTATATTCTTCCGGCTCTTCATCAGTTCGTTCCGGAACTGCTTGTAATTGGCGTTATGCCAGATCTCTTTAAAGGATTGCATTTTCAGGTTGCCCAGCCGGTGGGTGGCATCCTTATCGAAACAACAGGGTACTACCAGGCCATCCCAGGTAATGACGTTGGCATGCTGCAGTTTCCAGCACCGGTTGGCCAGTTTGTTCTTGGCGGTATAGGAGCCATCTGCGGTTTTTTTATAGCGGCTGTATTTATCGATCGTTGGGATCAGGTTGTTGGGGTCGGTTGCATATTCATATACCTGTGCAGTTTTGAAACGAACCTGATCAACGCCCACTTCCCTGGCCATGCGTTTGATGTCTTCCAGCTGGTGTTCATTGGGTTTTACCACCAGGAACTGGAAAAAAACAAAGGGCGTCCTGCTCTTTAACGCTTTTTTCCATTTCATGACATTCCTTGCGCCTTCCAGCACTTTTTCGAGGCTGCCACCCACCCGGTACTGCTGGTACACATCCTGGGTAGTGCCGTCTATTGAAATGATCAGGCGGTCGAGCCCGCTTTCCACGGTCTTTTTCGCCACCTCATCGGTCAGGTAATGTGCATTGGTGGAAGTGGCGGTATATATTTTTTTATCATG
>CAZEZE010000387.1:0-2869 GCA_964516445.1 uncultured Chitinophaga sp.
CCATACCTTTTCAGACGGGATCATCCGGTATTGATCGGCATTCTGTTTCAGAAACCGTTCAAAATCCCTGTTGTTAAAATTACTCTGCATAGCCAGCGGTCGTTTAGGGTACGGTTAAAATTTATCGGCGGGCCACTGCCGCCAGCCAATCCGTTTCCGGTTTGGGTTTTTGTAATATTCGCTTACGGATCAAAATATCTTCGAGCATTGCCTTTGCCCTGGTGTACTGGCTCCGGCTGGTGCTTTCTTCAATGTCCAGCATGTTTGAGATCTCCCGGTGACTGTACCCTTCCACCGCGTAAAGGTTTAGTACGGTCCTGTATCCGATGGGCAGGAGCCGGATACATTCCACGATCTGCTTTGCCTGTATGATCGCCGGCACACTGTCTTCCCTTACCTGGACACCGGTGGCATGAATGATGTCGACACTTTCATTGAATTTCTTGTTCTTTTTCAGGATATTGATACAGGTGTGTACCACGATCCTCCTGATCCATCCTTCAAAAGCGCCCCGGTTCTCAAACGTGTGAATCTGTGTAAAGACCTTAATGAAACCCTCCTGGAGCATGTCTTCGGCATCCTCCCGGTTGTGTGCAAAACGATAGCAAACAGCCAGCATCTTGGGACTGTACCGGTTGTACAGTTCCCGCTGTGCGGCGGCATCATTTTTCAAACAACCTTTTAATATGGCTTCCTCGGTCATAACTACCTGTTGGTTGCCTGTAATTTAGACAATTTTCCTGTACAGGTGCTGCACAGGATTGTAAAATTTATTAAAGCACCTATCATAGAAAAACGGGTGAATGTTTTGACAATCACCCGTTTAAACAGCTAATTACAGAAAACGGCGTTTACCAGTTAGCTCGAAGGGCAATGATAAAATTGCGTCCCGGAGCCGAGAACCCTGAAGCAAAGTAACGGTAGTTACGGTCAAGAATATTTTCTACACCAAGCTGCACCTGAACGTTTTTAGCCAGGTTCACGTTTCCTCTCCAGTTCAGGGTAAACCAGGAAGGCATGCCATCCGGGGTGGCATATTGCTGGTTGTCTTCCCCGTCGGGGTTATAATCCCTGATCTTTTTCCAGCCATTGTATAATCCATACAGTTCAAGGGAATATTTTGCGTGCTGGTAGCTAAGACTTGTTTTACCAAAGAAAGGGGGAATATGGTCTTGCGGAATTTCAGTTCCGTTAAAGCTTTCCACTCTTCCGCGGGTATAGCTGGCGGTGCTGGTTAGCGATACTTGTTTCGCTATATCAACTTTTACATTGGCATTGAAACCATAGGTTCTCGCTTTATTCAGGTTCTGGTTGGCATACACTGCACTCATTACGCCATTGTAAAGAATGGAATCCTGTTCATTCAGCCTGAACGGCGCTGATACGATCGCGTTACGGAAAAAAGAATAGAAACTGGTCAGTTCAAAACGGATGATACCGGCCAGTTGCTGGCGAAAGCCCAGGTCGATATTATAGGTGTATTCCGGATCGATCTCGGCATTGGGTACATACACTCTTTTCGCGACAGAAAAGTCAAACACTTTCACCAGGTCGTCAATATTGGGACTTCTGAAACCGGATGAGAGTCCCAGGGATAGCCGGGTGGATGCCTGCGGGGAGTAAATAATTCCCAGGTTGCCGGTAACGGCAAAATTGTTTTGCTTAAAACGGGTAACTGGCAATTGGAAGAAGGAATTGTCAATCACATTGGAACGGAGGGAAACCGTTTGCAGGCGGATCCCGTCATTCAGTATCCATTTCCCGTTTTTGAATTTCAGCAGGTGCTGCGCGTAAAGACCGAAATAATTCATCCTGTTCTTTCCGTCCGGGTAACGCGAATCCAGTTTGGAAACGGCACCGGTATTGAGATTGGTCCGGTCGGCCCTGGAAACCACATCGTTGAGCTGACCGTCCAAGCCCATCGTGATTTCATGGTTGCCGAATTTTCTTCTTCCGTCTACTACAAATCCCCACACTTTAGCCCGTTCCCTGCGGCTGTCAAATCGGTCGTAGCGGCGGTATTCCCTCTGCTGACGGCTTTCTTCCACATCCTGGTAATTGATGTTTGCCCTGAACTCATTAAAGAAACCCGTGTTCAGCACATTCAATTCATATGCGCCGAGGATCCTTTTTTGGGGACCATAGTACCATTCGGCAAAACGGAGCGTGGTACCGATGCTGCCGCCAAAATTCCGCTTGTCCTGGAACCGGTCATACCGGGGCACATCATTGGTGTTGGAATACTGAAAATTCAATGTGTGGGACACCTTATCGGATTGCTGGAATAATAATTTCTGCATCAGGTCCCATTGTTTATAGCCGGAATATTTCTGTACCCGGCTGTCCTTATTGGCGATGACGGAGTCCTTGAATCCAAAAAAAGCGATCAGGGAATCCCGCCGGCCGAATGTTGGATATTTATCCGGGTAGTGGCTGCCCATTTTCATATCGCCAAAATCACTGAAAGTGAATGAGGATAACCAGGCCCATTTTTTCCCGCCCAGGCTGATGTCTGCATGAAATGTCTTTTCTTCATTGGCAGAACTGAAACGACCAAAAGCTGTTCCGGTCGTCACCAGTTTCTTATCGGGAGAAAGTTTAGGCGATTTAGTACGAAGATGAACAACGCCACCCAGCGCGTCACTGCCGTAAAGCGTTGAGGAAGGGCCGTACATCACTTCCACCTGTTCAAGCATATTCTGGTCGATGGTGATGACATTCTGAAGGTGACCGGACCGGAATATGGCATTGTTATACCGGACGCCATCGACCACGATCAGTACCCTGCTTGCCTCAAAACCCCGGATGACCGGGCTGCTTCCGCCCTGCTGGCTTTTCTGTACAAATACATTCCCGCTGTTGATCAGCA
>CAZEZE010000388.1:0-2869 GCA_964516445.1 uncultured Chitinophaga sp.
CAGTTCTTCCGTGCGCCAGGGCATCCCCGCATAGGCAAAGAGATAGGCCATATGATGGCTGGGTTCATTTCCCTGGGCGTATTGCCCGATCAGTCCGGTGACATCCGCCTGGTCGCGACCGGTGAGTTGAGAGGAAGTGGTGAACAACTGGTTCAGTTTTGCCGCGAATTTTGATTTCCCCCCCATAAGACTTATCAGTCCTTCCATATCCTGCGGTGCCGCGAAACTATAATGCCAGCTGTTTCCCTCGGTATAAAAATTATTTACTTCCCGCGCATCAAAGGGAGAATACCACATGGCCTGCAATTTTCCCCGCATATGTTTGGTGGAAGGATCATACAGATTCTTATAGAACTGTGCCCTCTCCATATAGCTTTTATAGGTATTGCTGTCTCCCGTCCATTTCGCGAATTGCGCGATGCACCAGTCGTCATAGGCATATTCCAGCGTCTTGGATACACTCTCATGTTCCTTCTCGTTCGAAAGGAACCCGCTTTCCCGGTAATGCTGCAACCCGTAGCGGTCGCTTTCCGCATAGGATCGCATGGCTTCCAGCGCCAGTTTTTCATCAAAGCCCCGGATCCCTTTTTGCCAGGCATCCGCAATCACCGGCACAGAATGATAACCGATCATGCAAAAAGTTTCGTTGCCGCTGAGTTCCCAAACCGGAAGCATCCCCCCGTTTTTATACTGATGGAGGAAAGTATTGATCCAGTCAGTTGTTCTTTTTTGGTTGATGATCGTCATCAGCGGGTGATAAGCCCTGTACGTATCCCAGAGAGAGAAGACGGAGTAATTGGTGAAATCCACCGCTTTGTGCACTTTCAGGTCGGTGCCGCGGTATTGTCCGTCCACATCGGTATAGATGTTCGGGCTGAGCATTGTATGGTAGAGCGCCGAATAAAAAACGGTTTGCTGGTCCCGGGTTCCTCCTTTTACTTCTATTTTACCCAGTTCCCTGTTCCATGCTGCCACGGCATCATTCTTTACTTTTTCAAAATCCCAGTCACGTATTTCCGCTTCAAGGTTCAATTGAGCTCCCTCCATGCTTACACCGGATATCCCCACTTTGGCCCTGACAGTTTTATCAGCCCCCAGGTCAAAAGCAAAACAGGCTTTGATCTTTTTGCCATTCGCTTTAAAATATCGTTTTGCATCAAGATCATCGCTGCCCTGCAGGATGAATTCTTTAATGGGTTTTTCAAAACGGATATAAAAGTAAACGGCCTGGTCCCTTGCCCATGATTTGCTCCGCCGGTATCCTCTTACTTCACTATCGCTAACTTTCTCGATATAAGCATCCAGCACCAGGTCGCGGTGAACAAGGTCAACCAGGATGCTGCCGGTGGTTGTACCGGCCGGGAAACTGTACTGGTGCATGCCGGAACGATAGGAAGTAGAAAGCTGCGCTTTGATGACATGTTTATCCAGCAGCACCTCATAATAACCCGGTGAAGCCTTCTCATTTGAATGCGAGAAAGAAGAGGCATAGTCCTTATTCTCCCATTGCACGGGCCCGGTGAAGGGCATGAAGAGTATATCGCAATAATCCGGAATACCTGTGCCGCTCAGGTGAGTATGCGAAAAACCGTATATCTTATTATCACTATAATGATATCCCCCGCAGCCGTCCCAGCCTTCCAGTCTTGTATCGGGACTCAGCTGCATCATCCCGAAAGGCATGCTGGCGCCGGGATAGGTATGTCCATGGCCGCCCGTGCCTATAAAGGGATTGACCAGTTTCGCAGGATCATTTTGCGCCGCCGGGACTAACCATGTCAATAAAAACGCGATACTTAAATAATTATATTTCAGGATAGTTTTCATTTGGTTGTTTTGTTGAAAAGCCCCAGCCTATGCATTAACCTTTTGATCCAATGCATTCCGGAGGGCCCTGACTTCTGACGCTATTATTGCATTGTTTGAATAACTTTCTGCAGAACCGGCAAAAGCGGGATGTACAAACTGCATCCTGCTGTTCTCCTTTCCCCTGAGGGATGAATGAAATTCCGTACAACCCGTTCTCTCCGCTAACATTTTGATATTTTCTTTTCTCAGCCCGCTTCCCGGCATGATGATGATGCAGCCATCCGCTTTTTTATTCAGTTCGGCGACCAAATCAACTCCGTCAACAACAGAAGGCTGCTGACCCGAGGTCAGTATCCGTTCGCAACCTATTTCGATCAGTTGTTCCATGGCTTCAAAGGGTTCCCTGCACCGGTCGAATGCCCGGTGAAAAGTCACACCCATGGGGTAAGCGGCTTCCACCAGTCTCGAAGTCCTCGCTACATCAATACTTCCATCCATATTCAGCAACCCGATCACTACTCCGTCGCATCCCAGTTGTTTGCACAACTGCACATCCAGCAGCATGATCTCAAATTCATCTTTTGTATATAAAAAATCACCGCCCCTCGGACGGATGATCGGGTACAATTCAACCCCGAAAGCTTCCCTGCATTTTTTTAATGTGGCATAGGAGGCCGTGGTTCCTCCTTCATACAGGTTGGCGCAGAGTTCGATCCTGTCCGCTCCGCCTTCGACCGCTGAACGTGTAGTTGAAAAATCCGAGGTGGCTATTTCGATTATATAGTTCACTGTAATGGAGGATTGATTATTAAGCTACGGGTTATGAGCTACGAGCTTTGAGTGACGAGCAATGAATTACACCTACAAGTCAAAAGAAGGAATCGCCGGATCAGGGTTTCCAACTCCCGCCTATGCCAAGGCTTCGGCGGGCAAGCCGAACTCCCGACTCCTAACTCCCGACTCCTAACTCCTAACTATTAACTCCTAACTATTACTAAAACCAGCTTTTCACCTTCACCACTTTCGTTCCTTCCTTCGTCGTAACTCCATATGTAAAGTT
>CAZEZE010000389.1:0-2852 GCA_964516445.1 uncultured Chitinophaga sp.
CACTTCCGGGCTTATGGCTTTGCACCTCCCTTATTTTTACCAGGTGTTCAAATCTTTCTTCAATGGTCTCCACATGACCAAACATCATCGTGGCTGAAGTAGTGATATTCAGTTTGTGCGCCTCGTGCATGATATCCAGCCATTCCTGTGCGCCGCATTTGCCTTTGGAAATCAGGCGGCGGACACGATCCACGAGGATTTCAGCACCGGCCCCAGGTAAGGAATCCATACCAGCCTCCTTCAATGCTTTCAGCACTTCGTGATGGGTGAATTTTTCACCGTTGGCTCCCCGGGAGATCTTAGTGATATGGGCCACTTCCGGCGGACCCAACGCATGGAGCTTGATAGCGGGATATTCTGCTTTAATGGCTTTGAATGTATCCACATAAAACTGCAACCCCAGTTCCGGGTGATGGCCACCCTGCAGCAGCAACTGGTCGCCGCCGTATTTCAAGGTCTCCTCGATCTTTTGCCGGTAAGCGGGCATATCCGTGATGTAGGCTTCGGCATGACCCGGTATGCGGTAGAAATTGCAAAACTTGCAGTTGGCGATACATACATTGGTGGTGTTTACGTTCCGGTCGATCTGCCAGGTTACTTTCCCGTGGGGAACCTGTTTTTTCCGCAGTTCATCGGCTATGAACATCAGGTCGGCCAGCGGGGCATGCCGGTAAAGAAAAACGCCTTCCTCAACGGTCAAAAACCCAAAGGAAGAGGCTTTTTGATATAACTCGCTTAGCTGCATGGGGCAAAGGTACAGGGGCATAACAGAAAATGGTTAAACGGGTTCGAACTTCATAAAAACCCGGGAATTATTATGTAAACGGGAGGAATAATTGCATCTTTTCATGGCAAATATTTGTCATACGTTTTGAGATCGCATGCCGGGCTGGCCGGCAGCGACCTGGTTACCGGCATGAAAAAGATACTCTACAGCCTTATTATTCTTGTTTGCCTGAACGGCAAAAGGGCCGCAGCGCAGGAGGAATTTATTGAACCGCCTTCCACGGAAATCACTTCTGTATCTTTTATACAGCTTACAGGTGGGATCATCATCATCCAGGCAAGGTTCGAAAATTTTAAGGATACATTGAATTTCATACTGGATACCGGCAGCAGCGGAATTTCCCTGGATTCAACCACGGCTGAAATGCTGGGTCTGAAACCGGTTCCGTCAGACCGGACGATCAGGGGGATAGCCGGTATCAGGAATGTGAGTTTTCTCTATAACCGAACCCTTCATTTTCCCGGTCTTTCGATCGACAGCCTTAATTTTCATATCAACGACTACAGCATTCTTACGGCCGTGTACGGGGAAAGGATCGATGGCATTATGGGTTATGCCGTATTGAGCCGGTATATTGTCAAAATTGATTATGACAAGGTTAAAGTGATCTTCTGCACCCGTGGCACCATTCGCTATCCGCGGGGAGGTTACCTGCTCAGGCCCCAGATGAATCAACTGGTCAGTCAGCCCATGCGGGTAAGGGATGCGAAAACCATCTCCTCCCGTTTCCTGTTTGACATCGGGGCCGGATTGTGTATGCTGTTCTCGCGGGATTTTATCGAAGACAGCAATTTTCTCGATAAGAAACGAAGGCTATGGCCCAAGGAAGGCGAAGGGCTGGGAGGGAAGATCGATATGGAACTGACCGTGATAAAGGAAGTGAAGATCGGGCCCTATAAATTCAGGAATGTGCCTTCCTTTATCTTTAACGACGAGTTCAATGTTACCGCTTACCCGCAGATGGGCGGATTGCTGGGAAATGATATCATGCGGCGTTTCAACATCATCATGAACTATGCGAAAGGGGATATTTATATTACACCCAACCAGCATTTCAGTGAACTATTCGATTATTCCTATTCAGGTCTGGAATTGTACCTGATCGGCGGAAAGATCATCGTCGGCGATGTGGCGCCCGGGTCTCCGGCCGAATTAGCCGGAATTCTCGAGGGGGACGTTGTACTGGCGGTCAACAAGAGTTTTAACCAGAACCTGAACCAGTACAAAATAGCCCTGCAAACACCCAATGAAAAAGTGAAACTCATCCTGCGGCGGGACGATATCATTATTGAACTGATGTTGAAAGTAAAAAGCATCCTTTAGAACCCTTCTGACGGCTACTTCCAATTGCCACATTTTCAATACTTTTACAGTTAATTCCTTAAGGGGCGCAGTACCTGAACCATTCGTTTTACCCCCTGTTATTATTATATGTATGATACAGTTTGAAAAATTCAGACTTGCCAACGGTCTTCGTGTGATCGTTCACCAGGACCTGAGCACACCCATGGCGGTGATGAACATTATGTATGATGTGGGTGCCAGGGATGAAGATCCTGAAAAGACCGGTTTCGCGCATTTGTTTGAACACCTGATGTTCGGAGGGTCTGTCAATATTCCCAACTATGACGAACCGCTGCAGATGGCGGGTGGCGAGAACAATGCCTATACCACGAATGACCTGACCAATTACTATATCCAGTTGCCCGCAGAAAACCTCGAAACGGCGTTCTGGCTGGAAAGCGACCGGATGCTATCCCTTGCTTTCAGTAAAAAAAGCCTGGATGTACAGCGGAAGGTGGTCTGCGAAGAGTTCAAGGAACACTATCTTACCAAACCCTATGGTGATGTGTGGCACAAGATGCGGGAGCTGGCCTATAAAAAACATCCCTACCGCTGGATGACGATCGGAAAGGAATTGTCACATATTGAAAACGCGGAGCTGGATGATGTTAAGAATTTTTTCTTCAAATATTACCGGCCGGTGAACGCCGTGCTCGTGGTGGCAGGGAATGTGACCCCGGAAAAGGTAAAAGCGCTGGCGGAAAAATGGTTTGGAGATATC
>CAZEZE010000390.1:0-2849 GCA_964516445.1 uncultured Chitinophaga sp.
TTTCATTGACAGACTTCAGAAATACGGCGCCTGGTTTTCCCATCAGTTTCCTCAACTGTGCCTCATCTGTACGTATGCTACCGCTGATCAGGTCTGCTTCCGTGGTCCAGCCCTTTTTAGAGGCTTCACCCCTGTAAGCGCTGTTGAGCAGGGTAACCAGTAGCGGAATATCGTTTATGGTAGCTGTTTGGATCAAGATGTTACAGGAATAAAGATGAGAAATTTTCTTTTTCAATGAACCCCCAAAAAACGTCCCGGCAGAGCCGGGACGGTGCCTAATAGTCAGGTCGGGACTCAGAATCTCCTGTTGTCGTCCTCCCAGCGGTCACGATCACGGTAATCATCATCCCGGTCGAACCGGCCGTGGCCATTTATTTCACGGATGCTGATATTACCGAAGCGGTCGATCAGGATCCTTACATCATGACGGCGAAGGTTGAACGTTTTGGAGGCTACCAGTCTTTCCCTTCTTTCAAAATAGCCCCTTCTCATTTCAAAAACCTTAATGGAATGGAAGCCTTTGTTAAGATGGGAGATCCTCAGACTGTTGTCGTTACTGAAGTAGGTCCTTCCATCAATGAAGATTTTGTAATTTTTCATACTGCTGACCATCACCACGGGTCTTCGGTCGGCAGCCATAACGGCTACCGCCAGCAACAGTCCGGAAACGAGTGTAAACATCTTTTTCATGGTACTCAAATTTTAAGTGTTGTACGGCAATGGCCGGGGAGATTGCTGTACCGATTTAGTTTCATTACCCGGCTACCTGCAGTATTTCAAAGGAAGTGCCAGTGTGCAGGAAAAGAATAAAGGAAATGTTAAGCAACAAGACTGTGGAAACAGGCTGCAAATGAAGCAGATCACAGTAATTCGTTCCGCTCTGTTAACTTTATTAAAAAATGACCTGTATGATTAAACCAGCCCACCCTTTCCTGGTGCTGCTGACCATTCCGGTGATATCGGCTGCCCAGGTATTCGACCGGCAATCTCCGCTGGCGCATACTTTTTCAATTGTGGCCAGGGATCCCCAAACTGGTGAAATGGGGGTAGCTGTGCAAAGTCACTGGTTCTCCGTTGGCACGGCAGTAAGCTGGGCAGAAGCGGGTGTTGGCGCAGTAGCCACCCAGTCATTTACCAATAAATCATTTGGTATACGGGGACTTGCTTTCCTGAAAAGGGGGTTTACCGCAAGGCAGGCCCTTGATTCATTGCTGGCCGATGATGAAGCAAGGGAAGTGCGGCAGGTTGCCATTGTGGATATCAGTGGTAATGTGGCTGTACATACCGGCAGGAGCTGTATTCAGTATGCATCGCATATCAGTGGCGACCAGTTTTCCGTACAGGCCAATATGATGCTGGGAGAAAAAGTACCCGCTTCAATGGCCAAAGCCTACGAAATGAGTAAGGGCAGGCCCCTGGCGGAAAGAATGCTGCTCGCCCTGGAAGCAGCTCAGGCGGCAGGGGGCGATATCCGCGGAAAGCAATCTGCGGCGATCCTGGTGGTGCCGGCCAGGTCGGAGGCAAAACCCTGGGATGAAAGAACCATCGATCTGAGAGTGGATGATCAACGTGAGCCGCTGAAGGAATTGCGTCGCCTTTACAGGGTAAGTGTGGCGTATGACCATATGAACAGGGGCGACCTGGCCATTGAAAAAAATGACATGACAGGAGCCATGGATGCCTATAATGCCGCGATGAAAATGTTTCCCGACAACCTGGAAATGCAATACTGGACTGCCATCACCCTGGCGAATAATAGGCAGGTTGAAAAAGCATTACCCATGCTGAAAAAAATATTTGCCCGGGATCCCAACTGGAAGGAGCTGACAAGGCGGTTACCTGCAGTGAACCTGCTTACGGTCAATGAAACGACTTTAAAAAAGATACTTTCATTGTGAAAACACCGGGATTCCCGGTTAAATAAACTTGTTTGGTTAGCAGCACTTTTTTTATATTTAACCACAACAAAACCTGTCACATGTTAAAATTTGAGATCCGGCACCAGCCTGAATATTCAAGGGTTGAACTCATCCTCCGCACATTATTCGGTTGGTTGTATATCGGGTTACCGCATGGCATTGTAATGGTGTTGTTCGCCATCCTCTTCTTTTTTATGTCTATCGCGGCTTTCTTCATCATACTTTTTACAGGCGAAACACCGCGCTGGTATTATGATTGGGCTGTGAAACTGAACCGGTGGAGCTTACGGGTTTCCGCACGAATATACAATCTCGCAGACGGGTATCCGGCTTTCGGAATGGATGCCACAGACGACAAAACAACCTATGAACTTGCATTTTGGCAGATCAGCCAGGGACAGTTATTGCTTCGATTCTTTTTGGGATGGCTTTATGCCGGCATTCCCCATATGATCGTACTTTATTTCAGGATAATCGGAACGTTTTTCCTTTCAATTGCTGCCTTTTTTGTGGTTCTATTTACCGGAAAATACCCGGAGAACTGGCACCGTTTCAATACAGGCACCCTGCGCTGGGCGCAACGGCTGAATTTATATCTCAGCTGGCTTTACAGGGATTATCCGCCATTTGCGGGAAGACCAGACCCGGATCATTCGTTTGATTTCGATAAGAAAGATTAACTGCAAAGACGATCGTTACTCTGACAGAAGCCTGATTTGCAACATCACTTATGAGATAATAACCTTAAAACCACTGCTTTTCCATACCTTTGCCGTTCTTTTTTAAACGACAATAATGTTCCCCTTTTGGGGATAGAGGTATGAAGAACATCCGCAATTTTTGCATCATCGCGCATATTGACCATGGAAAATCTACCCTGGCAGACAGGCTTTTACAGCAAACCAACACTATTACCGAAAGGGATATGAT
>CAZEZE010000391.1:0-2836 GCA_964516445.1 uncultured Chitinophaga sp.
TAATATTCATGAGCAGCAGATTGGTTTTCCCTGGCTGGTTAGGGGCAGAAAAAGGTTGTTTCCTGACCACTACCAGGTCCATGTCACCGTCTTTGTTCAGGTCGGCAGGCCACATATCCTTTTCTTCACCGTCACTGTTGGCAACGGAGGTAAGGGTCAGCCGGATGGGGGTATCGTTCTGCCAGTCGAGCCACTGGGCATGGGTCTGCCTGGTTATACCAAACATCAGCAGAAACAGCACCGAAACAACTATTACTTGTAAGGTGGTGTGGATTTTGAACCGGACTGGCAGGTTCTTGTTGTAATTAGTAACCATGGAATTTGGGGGTTTTAGGATTGGGGACAAACAAAAATAAGAAAAATTACCAAAAGGCCCAATCATTAACCCAAAATTGTCATTTGCCGAAGGGCAAATGACAATTCGACTAAGAAAATCTATACATTCCACCAAAGGCAGAATGAAAGATTTTCTAAGTCGGGAATAAAACCAGCTTCTAACATTGCAATAGTTAAATTGATAATATGAAACTTGCCTGGTAAACATTTTACCCCGGCTTATTATATGCAGCATGGTCCTTTCGGGAGAATCGACAAGCGCTTTATGCAAACCTACTGCCATTGCATAAACGGTAAAAGTATTCTGAATAATAATTCCTGAAAACTCCAAGCCCAATTTCAAATACAGTAACCGTATGCCAGAAATCATATAAAAAATCAAACCCCCATTGCTAATTTTAAGGTTTTATCTATTTTTGGAATCTATGATAATTTTCCATACCTTTTACACATTCAATATTTAGGAACTGCCCCTTATGAAACATTTTTACACCCTTCTTGCAATATTTTTTCTGTCTTTACAAACCACGGTTCAATCTCAGACTTTTCAATGGGTCCGGGGTGTTAAAGGAAACGCTCCCGTGAGTGGAAAGGATATCTGTGTAGCAGGAAATGGTAACATTTATGTCACCGGGAATTTTGATGGTACCGCCGATTTCGGTACCGGCGGCGGGGCATTTCCCTTAACCTCGGCCGGGTACAATGATGTTTTTGTAGCCAAATACGATGGTTCAGGGTCTCTGATCTGGGCTATTGGCATAGGAGGAACTTCAGACGAAGAAGGAACTGCAGTTTATGCCTCCGCTTCAGGAAATGTTTATGCAACAGGCTTTTTTTCAGGATTGTGTGATTTTGATCCGGGGCCAGGTACGTACAATCTAACCCCAGCCGGAGGAGCGGATGTCTTTTTGGCCTGTTACGATGCACAGGGAGCCCTGGTCTGGGCAAAAAATGCCGGAGGTCCCGGTGATGACAAAAGCCGTGATCTGTCACCGGCACAAAACGGAAACCTGCTTTTGGCCGGCAGCTTCAGCGATTCGGTTGATTTTGATCCGGGCGCAGGATCAGCCGTGCTGACCTCGGCGGGATTTGAAGACCTCTTTTTTGCAAGCTATGATCCATCGGGAAATTACCAATGGGCGAAAAGGGTGGGCAACTCCAATTCTTTTGGGGATGAAGCTTACAGCGTGGAGGCCGATCCCAACGGAAACATTTTACTGGCCGGTCGTTTTTCGGGCACTGCAGATTTTGATCCGGAAAACGGAACGGCTTTTCTTACTGCTTCCGGAAGCTATGATGCATTTGTTGCCAAGTATGATACCGCCGGACACTACCTGTGGGCAAAAAAAGCAGGGGGAAGCACGCTGGACCGTGCCTACAGGATTGCGTCTGACCTTTCAGGAAACGTATATGCAGGAGGTTATTTTGAAGGCACCGCCGATTTTGATCCCGGACCTGGTTTGGATACGCTTACTTCGGCAGGAGGGCAGGATATCTTTGTTCTGAAACTGGATGCTTCCGGAAATCACCTTTGGGCCCTGCAGGTTGGAAGTAACGGCACGTACGGTGAAGATTGTTTCGGACTGACACCGGATAATACCTCCGGTGTTTATATCTCTGGCATTTTTTCCGGACAGGCCGATTTTGATCCCGGCAACAGCCAGCAATTGCTTACCCCGGCAGGAGTCTGGGATATTTATCTGGCACATTACTCCTCCACCGGAAATTACCTGTCTGCATGGAGCATCGGGACAACCGGAGGTGAGAACAGCTGGGCCATGGCAAAGGACAATGCAGGTGATGTTTACCTGACAGGATACTATGAAAGCGTAATGGATTTCGATCCATCCCCCGGAAATGCAAGCCTGACGCCCTTTAGTGCCGCCACCGATGCCTTTGTTGCACGATACGGCCCCTCCGGTGCCGGTGTTTCCGATCCTGGCCAACTGCCGGTGATGGTGTATCCAAATCCGGGAAAAGGTATATTCAGGATCAGGGCCAGCGACAACCGGTTCATGAACCTCAGCGAGATTTCGGTAACTGACCTTATGGGTCGTCTTATTAGAAAATACACCGATCTGCTTCTTCCGGCAGAGCTCGATCTCCGTGAGGCTAACCCCGGAATTTATCTTATCGAAGTCACTTCCGGAACTGCTATTTTAAGACAAAAACTAATCCGGGAGTAAACGGAAAATTAGGCTGTATTGCCATCGAACAGATTATCAAAAAAGAGATGCTCATGAAATCCATCACTTTCATTATTCTTTCCATTTTGTCAATGGGCGGCAGCTCCCTGTATGCACAGGATTACCTCTGGGCCAAAAACCTGGGCAGCACCTGGGGCAGTGCACAGGGCATTGTAGCGGCCGGTGTGGCAGAGGGCTCCGGCAACAACCTCCTGATAGCCGGCGGGTTCCAGGGAACAGCCGATTTCGATCCGGGACCTGGTACGTATAACCTGACCGTTAATATGCTGAACAACGGATTCATCGCCTCCTAC
>CAZEZE010000392.1:0-2833 GCA_964516445.1 uncultured Chitinophaga sp.
AGGGTGTAGTAAAGGTTTTTCATTTTCATACACTTAAAGGGGTATTGGGCAAATATAATATTTTGAGGTATTTGCTGATACAAGGTTAATATTTATTTTTTTGGGTTCAAAGCGTAATTTACGGGGTAAAATTTCTAACGGTCACCGGGACAGTTTTATTGTATTAACTTAAAATTAATTATTGGTTTTGACCCTTGTTTATCAGCGAGATAAGCTCTTTTGCAGAAAATACGGGGAGCTGGCAAGTGTAATTACTACAGAGGTGAATGGACAGTTTTCCCGCTACCGTTCTGCCGGCCAGCAGGGGGTAGTTTGGATCGGCTTTGACAGCCCCCATCAGCACCCGGTGTGGAAGGTAATTCTGAAGGATCTCATCCCGTTCCCTACCAAAGCCATCCCCCACCACCGCGATCTCATACGTACCTGTGGTCATCTCCTGTAACAAACAGGCCCAGTTACTGAAGGAAGTGGGGTAACGTACCACCGCATTGCCCATAGCCGACACGTTTTCCATGGCCTGTTGTTTCCAGTCTGGCCGGTCCAGAAGGATCCCCAGCCGGTAAAGGTTATACGCCATAACTGAATTGCCGGAGGGAACGGCACTGTCATACACTTCTTTTTTTCTTACAATGACATCCTCCTGACCCTCAGGGGTGTAAAAGAAAAAACCGGTATCCTCTTCCCTGAATCGCTCCTGTACCAGTTCGGTAATTTCTTTCGCCTCCCTGAGCCAGGCAGTATCCCCGCTGATCTCCTGCAGGTGCAGCAGGGCCTCGACAAGGAAAGCCAGGTCGTCCAGAAAGGCAGGGTATTTTGCCTGCCCCTCTTTCCAGGTATGATGAAAGCCTGTTTCCGTTTTGAAGACTGACAGGATAAAATCCATATTTTCCAGTGCAAGCTGCCGGTACCGCTCCTGTCCCGTGGCTGCGAAAGCCTTGCTGGAAGCAGTATTCATCAAAGCGTTCCAGCCAAGAATGATCTTATCGTCAAGCAGGGGCCGGACACGTTTCTCCCGCTGCCGCAGCAGTTTTTGCTTACCCCGTACCAGAATTTTTTTTACCTCCTCCGCCTTCATTCCTTTTTCCGCTGCAAAGACATCCAGGGTTTTTTTTACCCGAAGTATATTGCTGTGCTCCCAGTTTCCCTTTTCAGTGATATCAAAATAGTCACAAAAAAGACCCGCCTCATCGCCGAGCAATTCCATTACTTCCCGCTGTTGCCATACATAAAATTTTCCTTCCACTCCTTCGCTGTCGGCATCGATCGCCGCATAAAAGGCTCTGTTCTCATCCAACATTTCCCGCTGTATGAATTCCATTGTTTCCTCAATAACTTCCCGGTATCTCTCTTTCTTTGTCAGTTGGTATGCCTCACTCAAAACAGCAATGAGGAGTGCGTTATCGTACAGCATCTTTTCAAAATGCGGGGCCAGCCATTCCGTATCGGTGGAATAACGGGCAAAGCCCCCGCCCACCTGGTCATAAATACCGCCTTCGATCATTTTATCGAGGGAGAGGAGAGCTTGTTGTGCCGCCTCACCCCCCGGCCCCCTATCCTGGCGGAGAGGGGGAGTTGGAGACTCCGATATTGCTGATTGCGTATTGGTGTTTAAATAGCTGTATCGTAACAGAAACTGAATTGTACCCGTTTGCGGGAACTTGGGCGCTCTTCCGAATCCTCCCCATTCCCGGTCGGCCTGTTTCATGATATTCTGAAAGACCCCATCCAGTTTTCCGGTAATGAACATTTCGTGTTCTTCCGTTTTCTGTATCCCGAAACTGTTGGACTGGAGGAGATGTGAGGTCAGGTTCTCGGCCTGCGCATCAATTTCATGCCGCCGTTCCCGGAATGCCTGTATTACCCCGTTTAGTGTCTCTTGCCAGGACGGCCTGTTATAGGCTCTTTGCGGGGGGAAATAAGTACCCCCGTAAAATGGTTTCCGGTCGGGTGTAAGAAATACATTCAGCGGCCAGCCCCCGCTGCCGGTCATGGCCTGTACGGCATCCATGTAAATATGGTCCAGGTCTGGACGCTCTTCCCGGTCGATCTTAATGTTTATGAAATGCTCATTCATAATGGCGGCCGTGGATTCATTCTCAAAACTTTCTCGTTCCATCACATGACACCAGTGACAGGCCGCGTAGCCGATACTGACCAGGATTGGTTTATTCTCCTCCTTTGCTTTCCGCAAAGCTTCCTCCCCCCAGGGATACCAGTTCACGGGGTTACGGGCATGCTGGAGCAGGTAGGGGCTTGTTTCGTGAATAAGCTGGTTTGAAGTTTTCATTGTAAGCAGCCGAAGTTCGTTCAATAAATTGTATAAAATAAAAAGAGGCCAATGAATTGGCCTCTTCGACTATTTTTCCGGGTGAACCGGTTATTTTTTTTTCAATAATGAACAGAGGAACTGATCCAGTGCAGCCACCATGCTGGGCACCTGGGGTTGCGGCGCCTTGATCTCCAGCTTCAGGCCTGCCTCTTCGATGGCCCTCGAGGTATTGCTGCCAAAGGCACCGAGTACGGTACCGTTTTGCTTGTACCTGGGCATATTGTCGAACAGGCTTTTGACACCGCTGGGGGTAAAGAAACAGATCACATCGTATTCTGTTTTCATGAGTACTTCCTTCACATCGGTACTTTGAGTACGGTACATGAAGGCCAGCACAAACTCGCAGTTATTATTCTTCAGCCAGGTCACGATCTCGTTGTCCTGCTGGTTCTCGGAGCAGACATAGAGGAATTTTTCGTTGCCCTTGTGTTTGTTGATGACATCAAACATGCTTTTGTTGGTGCCATCCGCCCCGTAAAACACTTTTCTTTTGCGGTAAAGTAT
>CAZEZE010000393.1:0-2825 GCA_964516445.1 uncultured Chitinophaga sp.
GTATCGGTTACGAATTCAATTCTACCGTGAATGAAAGGAGAAGGTATAACCTTCCCCTGTTGCGGCAATATTTTGCCGGCGGTCCCAACAGCATGCGCGCATGGGGATTACGCAAACTGGGGCCGGGTTCCTCCATCAAGGATTTCGGGACCACCGGGTTGCCCGACCGCTATGGTGATCTTCACCTTGAAGCCAATATTGAATACCGTTTCCCACTCTTCAAACCGTTTGGAATAAAGATAGAAGGGGCCCTGTTCACCGATATCGGCAATATCTGGTTCATGAAGAACGCCCCGGCAAGACCCCCCGAGGAAGTGTTTTCCATGAACAGGCTCGGAAGAGACCTGGCCGTTGGGGTGGGCACGGGATTCCGGATCGACTTTAGTTTCTTTGTTCTCCGTCTTGACTATTCTATCAAAGCAAAGGACCCTAGTCCCTCACCTGTCAATGCAGCCGTGCAGAATAAATGGTTTGGGTATAAGAAATGGAGAGATGCTGACCAGTTCCAGCTCGCTATCAGTTATCCCTTCGTACTTTGAACCGAACGTATGCTTTCTTCAAATGCTTCCATGCTCATAGCATCCTTTAATGAGAATTCACCGATCCTTGTACGACAGAGACTGCCGAGGTAGGCGCCGCAACCCAATGCTTTTCCGAAATCATGTGCCAGGCTGCGTATATAGGTGCCGGTTGAACATACAACCCGGAAATGTATGACCGGCATATTAACGGATGTGATTACAAACTCGCTGACGGTGACCTTTCTCGGTTCCAGTTTTACTTCTTTTCCCTGGCGGGCCAGTTCATATACGCGTTTGCCTCCCTGTTTGATCGCGGAATGTGCGGGCGGAACCTGCAGGATCTCCCCTGCGAATAATGTTGTTGTGTATCGAACCTGTTGCGGCGTGATACCCCCGATGGGTCTGAAATCAACCGGTTCACTTTCCAGGTCATATGTGGGTGTGGTGGCCCCCAGGATAATAGTGCCCGTGTATTCCTTCTCCTGTGCCATGAACTCGTTGATCTTTTTGGTGAACTTGCCTGTGCATACAATAAGCAATCCGCTGGCCAGCGGGTCCAGTGTACCGGCATGTCCCACTTTCTTAATCCGGACCAGGTTACGGATCTTTCGCACGGCATCAAAGGAGGTCCATCGAAGCGGTTTGTCGATCAGCAACACTTTCCCCTCTTCAAATTCTGCATTCCATGCCGGTGTATGCTGTTGTTCCATCATCCCGCAAATGTAGCCCCTCACTGCCATACAGAAGTAATAAAAGAGTCATTCAGCAAGTATTTCAGAACCGGTAACCTTTGGAAAATTCCGATGTGAAGGCGGCCCACTCCTAACTCCTAACTCCAAACTCCTAACTCTCAACTCAAATAGACATCCTCGTCTTCAGCTCGAGGTACTTATTCACTGTATTCACCGTTAAATTTTCCGGGCTTGTAAGTATGGAGGGAATGCCGTTCTTATGCAGTTCCTTCACCATGAGCTTTTTCTCAAACATGAATTTTTCAGCGATGGTCTTGATATAGATTTCCTCAAGCGTGTCTGCTTTTTTCTCCAGGAGGGAACGCAATTCGGTATTCTCGAAGAACACCACCAGCAATAAATGGTACTTGGCCATTTTTTTGAGTGCAGTCATTTCCCGCTGCAGGCTTTCCATCGATTCAAAGTTGGTGAACAGCACCAGCAGGCTGCGGTTGGTGACCCGGTTGCGGATCACCGAAAAAAGTTTTTCAAAATCGGATTCCAGGAAATCCGTTTGCTGGCGGTAAAGCGTTTCCAGCACCAGGTTCATCTGGGTTGGTTTCTTATCGGCCTGCAGAAAAGCGTCGATGTTCTTTTCAAATGTTACAATGCCTGCCTTGTCCTGTTTTACCAGCGCCACATTAGCTAAAACGAGGGAGGCGTTGATGGCATGGTCCAGCAGCGTCATCCCGTTGAACGGCATCTTCATCACCCGGCCCTTATTGACCAGGCAATAGATCTGCTGGCTCCGTTCATCGGTGTAATTGTTCACCATCAGACCTTCTTTTCGCGCGGTGGCTTTCCAGTTGATGGTACGGTAATCATCCCCGCGTACATATTCCTTGATCTGTTCAAACTCCATACTGTGACCGATCCTGCGGATCCGCTTAACGCCCACTTCCTGCAGGCGGTTGCTCACCGCCAGCAACTGGTATTTCCGCATCTGCACATAGGATGGATACACTTTAACTACCTGCTCCGCGGGAAAAACATAACGTCTTTTCACCAGCCCGAGCGGACCATGCACATAGATATTGATTGCATGGAAGATATATTCTCCCCGGGAGGTAGGCACCAGACTGTATGGCAATTCATAATGTCCCTCCCTGACAACATGTATTTTCCTGATCCAGTCCCGCTCCTGGAACTGCACCGGCAATTCATCGATGATACTGGCGCGCACCGGGAAAGCATAGTGATTCGAGATCCTTATCATCACCTTATTCGGATCACCGATGCTGAAGCGCTCCGTGACTTCCCGCTGCGCTTTTATTCCATCCCTTTTACTGTAAACCAGCAAACCGTCAACCAACAGTGCCAACGCCAGTAAAAGCAATACCAGCATCCCGATCCTGTACAGTTGCGGGACGAAATAACTGACCACAAAGATCCCTGCCGCCACCCCGGCGATATAATATACGATCCTGTTTAAATAAAACGATTTGATCACTTTTCTGAATTAATCACCAGCTTAAATAATGGAATGTTCCTAAGCCCGACTCCTAACTCCCGACTCCCGACTCCCGACTCCGAACTCACCTCTACCTCGGCACATCCATCCCCTGCACGATCT
>CAZEZE010000394.1:0-2823 GCA_964516445.1 uncultured Chitinophaga sp.
CTTAATAAGATGGTATTCTTTGACTTTAATCAGCAGGCGGGCTGATTTTCCTGACCAGAAAAGTTGATATTCTGTGATTTCGGGCTGTTCGATGCCGTAATCATGTGGGGTTTCCCTATAAAGGCCGGGTCATTTACTGAATAAACGAAACAGCATTACGCCTGAGCCGGATATCCTTTGATCCTGAAACTCAAGGATGGTCTTTGTGCCGTATTTTGTTTCAAGGGTGCAACTCTCATGTATTATGGTAAGTGAAATCAAAATAATGTTCAGCAGTTGCCTCAGATGTTAGTTAACCGGTCTCTCCGTTTAAAGCTTATTATTTTTATATTTACCGATGGTAAATCATTATACAAGTGACCATATACAAAAGACATTATAAAGCCTGCCTGGCTGGGTTGCTTTGGTTATTTTTTACGCAAACTTCCTGCAGTAAAAATGGCAGAAGTGGCGGTGGTAATAATAATCCGGGCGGGACGACCGTACCTGTCGTTTATATCGCGGGCGCCGTGCATAATGGATCAAAATGGGTCGCTCAATACTGGAAGGATGGTACGGGAGTAACCCTGACAGACGGAACGAAAAATGCAAAGGCGTTTTCCGTATTTGCTGTAGGAACGGATGTCTATGCGGGGGGATATGAGAATAATGGAAACAGGGATGTGGCTACCTACTGGAAAAACGGGACGGCAGTTCGGTTGACGAATGGCAGTAATGATGCATCGGTCCTTTCTCTTTTTGTTTCCGGAACGGATATTTATGCTGCAGGTTATGAGCATGCTCCCGGGGGATCCCGCCGGGCCCGGTACTGGAAAAACGGGACAGCCTTTGCCCCCGGCGATATTAACCGGGCCTCAGAAGCCCGCTCAATTTTTGTAACCGGGACAGATATATATGTGGCCGGGACTGAATCCAACGGAACAATCAACTTTGCGCAATACTGGAAAAATGGCATGCCCGTCGTGCTCACAGATGGAACAAAGTATGCGGAAGCGTCGGGAATTTTTGTTGCCGGTTCTGACGTGTATGTTACAGGGTTTGAAACAAATTGGCCTTATAGCACCCGTGCAAAATACTGGAAGAACGGAACCTCTTTTACTCTTCCCAGCAGCGAATTCAATTATACCTGGAGTAATACCATTTTTATTTCCGGAACCGATATACATGTTGTCGGGGCCGAGAATACTACCGGATGGCACTGGAAGAATGGTAATCAATTTTTTTCATCTCCGCCTACGGCAAATGTCGAATTCAGATCTTTGTATGTTAAAGGGGCTGATGTTTATATTGCAGGGAATGTTGGCAATATCGGTTATACAGTTGCCAGTTTTTGGAAAAACGGAGCAGAAACAACCCTTAGTTCAAGCCTTTCACTGGCTGAGTCGGTTTTTGTGAAATAGTTTATGATATCACAGCCCATTTAAATGATAATGAAACAATTACTTGATAGATTTTCTTTGCAAAGGATGCCATTCGGGCAATTCCGGTTTTTTTTTCCTGGCGAACATTTTTATTACTGCCATTGTTACAGGTTCCTGTAATAAGAAAAGTGAAACGGGCGGAAATACGATTGTTCCGGGGGGACCGGGTGTATATGTAGCCGGGTATGAAAGTAACAGTTCCGGGAAGCGGGTGGCCAAATACTGGAAAAACGGGCAGGCGGTGAGTTTGACCGACGGAACCAATACGGCATTTGCCCAATCCATCTTTGTTACAGATAAAGATGTGTATGTCAGCGGTGAGGAATTTACTTCGACCGGTATGCGTATTGCCAAATACTGGAAAAACGGCGTTCCTTT
The DNA here is from genome assembly GCA_964516445.1 of uncultured Chitinophaga sp. Lineage (GTDB taxonomy): Bacteria > Bacteroidota > Bacteroidia > Chitinophagales > Chitinophagaceae > JJ008. Next base: position 1,800 of record CAZEZE010000394.1, read on the forward strand.
TAACCTGAGCGACGGCACAAGAGAAACATACGCTTTATCCATCTTTGTGGCGGGAGGGGATGTATATGTCTGCGGGGAAGAAGCTACCCCTACCGGACGCAAAGCGAAGTACTGGAAAAATGGGGTGGCTCATGATCTGACTGATGGAACAAGATGGGCATTTGCCTATGATATTTTTGTTGCCGGTTCGGATATATATGTTGCAGGGAGTGAGCATAACGGAACCTTAAACGTAGCCAAATACTGGAAGAATGGATCAGGCATTGCGATAGGGAACGGAATGCAATCAGGCGAGGCGAGATCCGTTTTCATTGCTGGAAATGATATCCATGCTGCAGGTTTTGAATCGGGTAGCCCGCAGGAAGTAGTCAAATACTGGAAAAATGGAACCGGTTTTTCGCTGACAGACGGAAATTATCAAGGTATTGGTCATGACGTATTTGTTGACGGCGCGGATGTTTATGTTAGCGGAATGGAGCGGAATGCCGCGGGGGTGCCGGTTGCCAAATACTGGAAGAACGGGGTTCCCGTAGCATTGAGTGACGGTACAAAAGGGGAAGAAGCCATTCGGATTTTTGTTTCGGGAACGGATCTTTACGTGGCAGGAAATGAATATGTTACCGGCAGCCAGCGGGTGAAATACTGGAAAAACGGAACAGCTGTGTACCTAACGGATGGAACCAAAAGCGCCTACGCATTATCTTTGTACGTAAAATAAAAAAAACAATGAAACTGGTTACCACAATTTTTTTCGCCTGTTTAATTTCCGGAACTGCTGCAGCCCAGTCCAAAGTTTCCGTACCCGACCCCAATAAACCCATTGAAACGGTAGAGGCTTCCTGTGGTGAGTGCCAGTTCAAATTGAACGGTAAGGGCTGCAATCTCGCGGTCCGCATTAACGGCAAGGCTTATTTTGTCGACGGTACCTCTATCGATGAACACGGTGACGCGCATGCTTCGGATGGGTTCTGCGAGGCCGTCCGGAAGGCCGAAGTGCAGGGTGAAGTGGTCAATGACCGCTACC
>CAZEZE010000395.1:0-2806 GCA_964516445.1 uncultured Chitinophaga sp.
CATAAATTTTTAATCAGGTGGTATGCTTTCTAAATCAAAGGTCAAATATATCCAAACTTTAGGCCAGAAAAAATTCAGGCAACAGGAAGGTTGTTTCATTGCGGAAGGGCCGAAGATTATTGCAGAGCTGCTGGAGACCCGCCGGTCATCCATCATGGATATATTTGCTTTAAAAGAATGGATAAACCAGAATGAATCGCTTATCGGGGATTCAACCTGTACCGCCATCACCGAACTGGAATTAGAAAAAATTTCACAACTCAGCACACCGAATAAGGTACTGGCCGTTATAAAACAGTTTGATTCGTCACAAAAGATCATTACCCGGGGCAGGATCGTCCTTGCGCTCGATGGCATCCGCGACCCGGGAAACATGGGCACCATCCTGCGTATTGCGGACTGGTTCGGTTTAGAGCAGGTGGTTTGCAGCGAGGATTCCGCGGAGCAATACAATCCCAAAGTAGTGCAGGCCAGCATGGGAAGCATTGCCCGTGTGAATGTTTTTTATACAGGGCTTGAACAATGGCTGGCCCTGCAAAAAGATACCCGCATCTATATAGCGGCACTGGAGGGACAGAATATAACCGAAATGAAAAAACCGGGGGAAGGGATCATTCTTATCGGTAACGAATCAAAGGGTGTCAGCCCGGAATTGCTGAAAGGGGCCCATGCAAAGATCACGATCCCCCGTAAGGGGAAAGCGGAGTCACTGAATGCTGCAGTGGCAACAGGGATCATCCTTTCACATATTGTCTGAAACACGATCGGGGGAGATTATTTGATTCAGTTGAAACCGGGGTAAAACAGTGGCCCTGTTCCGGGTTATCAAAAAAATTGTGGTTGAGGCTACCTGAATTGCACCGCTCTTACGGGTTGAATTTTCTTCACCAGGAGGGAAGGGATCATGAGTACAAAGAAGCTAAGGATGAGGGTACCGGCACATACAACCAGAACCTGCCACCAGATGATCTTCACAGCAGCGGAACTTACGTAATACGCTTCTTCTTTCAACCGGATAAAACCCGTCGCATCCTGCAGCCATAGAAGTCCCAGTGCCAGCGAGGTGCCGATGGCTATTCCGGTGAAAGTAATGATGGCCGCGTGCCGGAGAAAAACTTTTTGCACGGTCCAGTCGGTGGCGCCAAGCGATTTCAATATTCCGATCATCCGTACCCTTTCGAGTACCAGGATAAGAAAACAGGTGATCAGGTTGATCACGGCCACGATGGCGATGATGATGATCAGCACCAGGGTATTCTTGTCCTGCAGGTTCAGCCAGTCGAAGATATTAGGGGAGATGTTTTGCGCGCTCACCGTGTTCCAGGTAAGCGGGAAATCATCCTGTTCATAAATGGCCGCCGCCACTGAATTGATCTTTTTATAATCATCGAGGAAGATCTCGTAGCCGCTGACCTCATCCGGATCCCATTCATTCAGCCGCTGGATCAGTTTGATATCTCCGATGGCAAAGGTTTTGTCATATTCTTCGATGCCGGTCTTGTAGATCCCGGCTACGGTCAGTTTATCCGGGCGGAGGGTGCCGTCGGGACGGATGAAGTAGATTAGGATCCGGTCATTCAGTTTAATCCGGAGTCGTTCCGCCGTTATCGTGGACAGGATGATCTCGCGGCTGTAGGAGCTGTCATTATATCGTATGGGTCTTCCTTCCTGCATAAATCCCTTCAGGTTGCCGGAACCGAAGCTGCTGTCAAACCCTTTCAGCAACAGGCCTTCTATCTCATCGGAGGTTTTGAGAATAGCGTACCGGGAGGCGTAGGTATGGATGCTTTTCACACCCGGTTGCCGGAGGATGTTCGCCGCCACTGAATCATTTTTTATGATCGGTGTTTCCTCTGAAATGATGGCCTTGTCGGGTTCTTTTTCCAGCACCCGGATATGACCGATAAAACTGAATACCTTACTGCTGACGGTTTCCTTGAAACCGTTGGCCAGCGAGAGAGCGATGATCATGACCATCACGCTGATCACGGTGGCCACCGTAGACAGGCGGATAATGAACCGGGAAAAGGATTTCTGCCCGCTGGGTCCTGTGGACTTGTTAAACGCGATGCGGTTTGCTATGAAGCCTGCAACCTTCAAGGGTTAGTGTTTGTCTTTTATCAAAAATAAGCCGCTCCAAAGATTTATCCTTCTTTTTGGGTTAATTTAAGCAATATTGTGAACGAATTATTATTGTATATAAGGATGAGAAACCTATTCTTTCCGTTTTTCTTCTTCCTGGCAACCGCGGCTCAGGCCCAATTGCCCGATCACATCTATAAACCTAATATCCGAACGGTAAAGCTGTACAAATCCGGTGACATTTACAGTTATCCGGTTATCACGCTGAACAGTAACGACCAGCTTGAACTTCACTTTGATGATATGGACGGGGATGTGAAGTTCTATTACTACAGCTTCCAGCTTTGTAATGCCGACTGGAAGCCGGCCAATGTGCAGACCTTTGACTATATCCGTGGATTCCAGAGCAACCGGATCGGCAATTACCGCAACTCTTCGATCGTGGGTACCCGTTATACCCATTACCAGGCGGTTTTCCCGGAGCGTAATTCAGCTCCCACAAAAGGCGGGAATTACCTGCTGAAGGTCTTCCTGAATGATGATACTTCGAAGCTCGCGTTTACCAAACGGTTTCTTGTGGTCAATACAAAGGCGTCGGTTGGCGGGATCGTAACACAACCTTATAACAACAATTATTTTCAGACCCACCAGCGTGTGCAGGCAACGGTCAGTACGGCGGCCGGGCAGATCAATACTTTTTCCCCGCAGGACCTGAAAGTGGTCA
>CAZEZE010000396.1:0-2801 GCA_964516445.1 uncultured Chitinophaga sp.
TTCACCTGATGGCAACCAGATGGCAGTAACCTTCCGTACACAGGTATTCCGTACGTGGAAAAGGTACCGGGGTGGCTGGAACGCTGATATACACCTGTTCAATTTCAGGGACCTCAGTTCGGTGAATATATCCGCAGGCAGTGACGCGGCCGACGAATTACCCATGTGGCAGGGCAATTCCGTTTATTTTTTATCCGACCGCGGAACCGAAATGCGGATGAACCTCTGGCGCTACGATATCGCGCAAAAAAAATTCGAACAGCTCACACATTATAAGGAATACGATGTGCATTTCCCTTCAATGGGTCCCCGTGATATTGTTTTTGAAGCCGGCGGTAAACTTTATCTCTATGAACTGGCCAGCCAGAAAACGATTGAGGTGAAAGTGACGATGGTGACTGATAAGGCCAGCCTCAAACCTTCCACCGAGACGGCTGAAAAATTTATACAGCACATACATATAAGCCCGGACGGGAACAGGGTGCTGGTGGAAGCCAGGGGTGAAATTTTTTCTGTGCCAGCGGAAAACGGCTATGTTAAGAATATGACCCGCAGTTCCGGTTCCGCGGAACGATACCCGGCATGGTCGCCCGATGGCAGCAGCATCGCTTACTGGAGTGATGAGTCCGGCGAGTACGAGCTCTGGATCGCGGACCCTTCAAAAGAGGACTCCGCGAAAAAGATCAGCAGCTTCGGACCGGGTTTTCGTTATAATTTATTTTGGTCGCCCGACAGTAAAAAACTGGCTTTTATCGACAAGGGTATGATGATAAGGATCTATGATATGGTCACGGGAAATACGTCGGATGCGGACAAGGGCATGCGGATGATGCACGGAGCACTGGAAGGGTTCAGTTGCAACTGGTCGCCCGATAGCCGATGGCTTACCTGGAGCCGCGACCTGGAGAACTATCATTCGGCTGTCTTTATCTATGATGTGCAGCAAAAAAAGACGACACAGGTCACCAGCGGATATTACAATTGTTTCTCACCTTCCTTTGACCCGGAGGGGAAATACCTGTACCTCCTTACCCGTCAGAACTTCCAGCCGAACTACAGCAGCATTGACAATACATTCATCTACCCCAACAGCGCACAACCGGCCGTCATCAGCCTGAAAAGCAGCACCCCTGACCTGCTGAGCCCGAAGAATGACAAGGTGGAAGTAAAGAAGACAGAAGAAACACCTGCCGCTGATACATCAAAGAAAATGGCAACGGCCGCAGCCCCGGCTGAGAAGAAACCCAGGGTACCACAGGTAGATATAGAGTTTGAAGGATTTGAGTCAAGGCTGACCATACTGCCCGTCAAGCCCGGCAACTATAACAACATAAGCGCTGTAAAGGGCAAGATCATTTACCAGGCTTTCCCCAATACCGGATCACCTTCGGGTTCAAAGAACATGCTTAAATATTTTGATATTGAAAAAAGAGAAGAAAAGAACATACTGGAAGATGTGAACCGCTACTGGCTTTCCGCCGATAGCAAAAAAATGCTGGTGCAGCGCGGCAATACCTGGGCAGTTGTTATGCCGGCAGAGAACCAGAAATTTGAAAAGCCCCTTCGCATCAATGAAATGACCATGGTAGTTGATCCGCAACAGGAATGGAAACAACTCTTCATGGATGCATGGCGTATTGAAAGGGATTATTTCTATGACAAGGGTATGCACGGGGTGGACTGGAAACTGGTGAAAGAACGCTACCTGAAAATGCTCGAAGGCGCCATGAGCCGCGAGGAAGTGAATTTTGTGCTGGGTGAAATGATCGGGGAACTGAATGCCTCGCATACCTATCGTTCCGGCGGGGATGAGGAAGAGACAAAAAACAACCCGGTGGGTTATCTCGGAGTTGACTGGGCAACCGAGGGCAACTATTATAAAATAGGAAAGATCATCAAACCGGCGGCATGGGATGCGGAAGTGCGTTCTCCGCTGGATATGTCGGGCTCCGAAATCAAAGAAGGGCATTTTATTCTGGCGGTGAATGGCGTTCCCCTGACCACGGAACAGGAGCCTTTCGCAGCTTTCCATGGTCTCGCCAACAAAGCGGTTGAGATAACCTATAATACCAAAGCTTCCTGGGACGGCGCTAAAACAACTGTGCTGCAAACAATGAGTGATGAAAGCAGGCTGCGTCACCTTGCCTGGATCGAGAGCAACCGGAAACGGGTGGAAGAAGCCAGCAACGGCGAAATCGGCTATATCTATGTGCCCAGCACCGGGGTGGACGGGCAAAATGAACTGATGCGGCAATTCAATGCACAGTGGGATAAAAAGGCATTGGTGATCGATGAGCGTTTCAACAGCGGCGGACAGATCCCTGATCGTTTCATCGAGGTGCTGAACAGGAATCCGCTCGCATTCTGGGCCATCCGTGACGGAGAAACCTGGCCCTGGCCGCCCTTCGCGCATTTTGGACCAAAAGTGATGCTGATGAATGGATGGAGCGGATCAGGAGGTGACGCCTTTCCTGATTATTTCCGCAAAAAAGGGTTGGGCCCGCTGATCGGAACAAGAACCTGGGGCGGGCTGATCGGTATCAGTGGCACTCCGCCATTAATTGATGGTGGAAGCATCACAGCACCGAGTTTCCGGATGTATAATCCTGATGGCACCTGGTTCAAAGAGGGACATGGAGTGGATCCTGATATCGAAGTGCCGGAGGATCTGACAGCAATGGCCAAAGGAAAGGACCCGCAGATCGAAAGAGCGATCGCCGAAACAAAGGAGTTACTGAAAAAGAAAGCATTTGAGCGGCCCAAGACTCCGCCGGTGGAAAGCAGGAAGGGCTTTTAATTTT
>CAZEZE010000397.1:0-2791 GCA_964516445.1 uncultured Chitinophaga sp.
ATTTTATTTGTTTCCACTACACCCGCATTCAGCGAATTGAATGGGGCGTTGAATTGTTTTCCGTTCACCGAAGTAGGGCTGAAAGGAGCGATGGCCTGTGCGGAAAAATACAACCACGCCATCCGGTCAATATTTTCTACACCGAAGGATTTTCTTTCATCGCCTCCCGCCGCGATCAGGTCGCCCCAGTACAGTGTCTGGTCAGCGGCAGTCTCCGCATAACCAACCAGGTCCATCGAGGATTTGATCGTAATGTTTGCATTCGTCAGAATAACATTGCTGTTATCGGCCTGCCGTACGCCAGTGCGTGGCAAAGTGATTTTTCCCATCATGATACTTCCACCTGCCACTTTACTTGCAGCCACATTCACAGTGGCGTTGTTATTGCCAAATTCTACCAGGTATCCATAAGGTTGGGCGGCGCCATAACCATAGGAGGCGACGTTCCGGAATACGGCGTTCAGTCCGCTGCTTTCTACGGTTCCATTGTTGAATGTATACTCGGCCTGCATATAACCGATATTGGAAATAACGGTGCCCGATGGCGATCCTTTGGATCCTCCCTGGTTCAGTACAACACCTTTCCAGGTTGCGGGCTTGCCGGAGGGTGCATAGGCTTGTGAAGAGCTGAAATCAGCCACGTAACCACGTCCTTCAATGTTAAGTGTCGTGTTTCCTATTCCAAACACCCCGTAATTCTGTCCGTTGAGTTCTTTATAAAATTCGCAATTGGGGGCTAAACGGAAATTTCCAAGGTCAAGGCTCGCCCTGGCGCAGTCATTGTTTTGTGAGATGGAAACAGGCAGCAGAAGCCTGGCTGTCACCAGCGCGTTTTGTCCCGGATTAAAAGTTACAGCGCTTACTTCCAGCGTAAAACCGGGGGAGATATTCAGTGTAAAAGGTACAGAAGGGATGGCAGGATCGGTGGGATATTTGGCAACACCGGTCAGTACCTGTCCCAATGTAGCGCCTGCATTAATTACGCTAACGGAGAGATCGGTGAACCGCACCCTGATCCCTTCCGGTGTCTTGTTCCCTTTGATATCACTGATGTATTTTGATATTTCCAGTGCTTTACCGTTGATATGCGGCATGTCCAGTTCCACTTCCTCGCCCGGCTGTGTTTTTAGACCCAGCGCAGCAGCATCTCTCGCGCTGATCTCATCTTCCTTTGTGGCCAGGTTACTAACCACAGTATATTTTACCGGTTTCAGCACAGCGTTCTTCCAGAGACCCGGCCATATCGTGTAGGTTGAGGGGCATTTGAATTTTACCCTGCCAATACCGTTGAGTTTCTTATAGGTCTTCTCGGCATTGTTCCATTCGCCGCCCTTATCATAAGATTCCACCACGATCAGGTATTCACCGATATCCAGTGTGTCAGGATATTTGGTTAGTATACCAATTTTGTCGATCACACCCGGTATGATCCCGGGCCGCACTGTATCCCTTACGGGTTGGGTAACTTTTACGGGGGCCGTAACCCGTTTATCCGGAACAGTATCCCGCTTAGGTGTTATTACCCGGTTGATCACATTGACCGGTGCGGTCACGCGTTTGGCAGGAACGGTATCCCGTTTCTGCGCGGAGGCGACAGAGGCATAAAGAAACAACAGGATAATACAAGCCTGTTTGGCCGGGGCCGCGAGCAGGGACAGGGTTTTGGTGTGTAGCATAATAAAACTATATTAAAGATGATCAGGGCATATGGGTTCACCGGGCAACGATTACCGTAATCAGGGGTCTTAACCGGAAAATCTTCCGTGCGAACTTTCCGGTATCAATAACCAATAACAGTTATCAAGAGCAGGTTTACACAGGGTGAACCGCTTTTCATACAGGTATGCTGCTTAATCAGAACTGCCGGGGACGGCAAGATGGAGCGTGTTATCCCGCGCGGGCTTGCTGGCTGAAATCAAAGGTGAAGGTTCGTCAAATATCAGCCTGTATAAATTTACATAATAACCTGTACCTGCCAATTATTTTTTACGTACGACGGATGATTTTTTATTCTGCGGCGGTTCTTACTTAGTAAAAGGCGTAAAGGAGGCCGGTGAACAATAATTTTTGGCCCGTTACATTTGAATGGCGCTGAAAAGTTCAGCCGGTCAGCGCTTTACCGTTTTGCCAGCGGTACTACCAGTTTCAAAGCACTCCATACTTCATTCACCGAGCAGACCTATACATCTACCAGGTCGTTATCCAGCGCATAGCTGCGAATCCGGTCTTCCGAAAGATCAGTTGGAATTTTTGCAGCTTTTTTATACCAGGAAACCCAAATGACGACAGATGTATTTTTCCGGATCATCGGGTTTAGCTTTTTCATTTCTGTCTCCAGCTCTTTCTGTGTCTTCACAAACAGGTGAACCAGATCAGGCAACTCCTTTTTTTTGCATAAAAGCCCCCTCAGATCTTTTTCAAGCAGGGTATAATACTCTTCCGGTTGATTTATCAACAGCAATTTCATGCCCGGTTTTATACCCAGTTTCTGCATGAGTGGAGTTCCGGAATAGCCTGTACCTGCCATAGGGAAAATCTTTTCAGCAAGTAAGGACTCTTTCAGACTTCAAACACCTCAACCCGGACTTCCTGTATTCACAGCTTATCCACCGTAATCCACAGCCTATTCACGCTTAATTTTCTGAAATCCGGGGTGAATACCATGAAACCCTTGCCTGTAGAGCATTTCGGGGTAAAATGAACTGGGGATAAAAGAAAACCAGAAAAATTTGGTTGTTAAGTGGGAAAAAGTGTTATTTTGTGTCAATTAATTCAAAATTGACCCAATTCA